>JASHVC010000673.1 GCA_030039655.1 Xanthobacteraceae bacterium
GAATTCAAGCGCATTCTGCTCGAGGCGGCGCCGGGACTGGCGTAACCTTTCTCACGTGTCGGCCGGCGTAGGCGTCGGCCGACCATCATGCCCTTACGCTCAGCAGCTACCGCGTCGCCTATCGTGGGGCGCGGTTAAATTGTGCTCTGACCGGCACGAATCCCAAAGTATGTGCCAGCTAGCGCAGATAAATCCGTTATGCAGCGCTTTTTGATGCGCACTGGCGAAGATACGAATGGGGATAATAGCCGGCTGAGGCTGCCGCATATTTGATGTCCGGCGCTTGGCACTCGCCAATCCCTAGGCTAACACCGCAAAGCCAGCGGTAAGACCTCATCGTTTCGATAAGGCTTGAGCCGGCAGCCAGCCCGCCATCGGAAAGTCGGGCCGCTTAGCGATATAACGTACTCTCGCCACAGGCTTTTTTAGTTCGCTAAGGCTTGAAGCGTGCGCCAGACGCACTAGATGGGGCCTCTGTGTGCGCGTGACATGCGCTGCCGTTCCATCCGAGCCGTTCAATGTTGCGCTGGTTTGAAAGCAGAATCGACCCGTTCGCGCGCCGCTCCATTGTGATGCCGCCGAGCGCGCTGCTCGCGTTCTATTGGCACTTCATCGAGCCGATTTGGCCGATATTCCTTCTCATCCTCTTTTTTGACTTGTTCGCAGCCGTGAGCGAAGTGCTGCTTGCGACTTTCATGGCGCAATTGATCGATCTCATGAAGGGAGCTACGAGCGCAGCGCACTTTTTCAGCGATCATGCCGGCGTACTGCTGTGGATGCTGTTCGTTGTGCTCATAGCGCGCCCGGCCATCGTCCTTGCCTACGAAGTGCTCAAGAACCAAGTGCTGTCGCCTCCCTTTCAGACGCAGGTGCGCTGGCAGACCCACGGCTACATGCTGCGGCAAAGCCTCGGGTTCTTTCAAAATGAGTTCGCTGGCCGGGTCGCCAACAAACTGATGCAGACGGCGCCAGCCATCCGGGACTCATTTATCACCTTGAGCGACGCTACCGTGTTCGTGGCGGTGCAATGGCTAAGCGCAATGGTACTGTTCTGGAGAGCCGATCCTCTCCTGGTGATTCCGTTGGTCGGGTGGTTCGCGGCCTACGGGATCACTCTCGCCCGGTTCATTCCGCAAATCCGCGAGCGGTCGACGGAAGCTTCCGAAGCGCGATCCACTCTGCTCGGGCGTATCGTGGACAGCTACACCAACATCCTCACGGTCAAGCTTTTCGCCCACGCCGAGAACGAGGATGCTTATGCCCGTGCGGCGCTCGAGGAGCAGACCGGCAAGTATCAGTCTTATGTCCGACTCACAACGGTGATGGCCGCGGCGCTGTCCACACTCAACGCGCTGCTCATTACCGTGACGGTGGCACTGGCGCTCTGGCTCTGGTCGAGCAATTCGGTCTCGCTCGGCGACATTGCGCTCGTTGCGACTTTGGTCGTGCGCATCACGCAAATGTCCGGTTGGGTCTTGAATCTGGTCACAACCATTTTTGAGAACATCGGCGTCGTGCAAGATGGGATGGAGACGATTTCGCGTCCGCACACTGTCGTCGATCAGCCGGGAGCGAAGCCGCTCGTAGTCACCAAGGGTGAAATCCGCTTCGACGGCATTGGTTTCAACTACGGCAGCGCAAAGGGAACGCCGGGCGCTGACCCGGCGCGCGTCATCGACGGACTGTCCCTGACCATCCAGGGCGGAGAGAAGATCGGTCTCATCGGCCGGTCGGGCGCCGGAAAATCGACGCTCGTGAGCCTGCTGCTGCGTTTCTACAATCTCGACAAAGGCCGCATCTTGATCGACGGCCAGGACATCGCCGACGTCACACAAGAGAGCCTGCGCGCCGCCATCGGCATGGTGACGCAGGACACGTCGCTTCTGCACCGCTCCGTGCTTGACAACATTACCTACGGACGGCCGGAAGCGGGGTTGCCGGGCGCGATGGAGGCAGCCAAACGTGCGGACGCCCACGAGTTCATTGTCAGCCTCGAAGACACGGAAGGGCGCCAGAACTATTGGGCACGCGTCGGCGAACGCGGCGTCAAGCTTTCGGGTGGCCAGCGCCAGCGCATCGCCATCGCGCGGGTCCTGTTGAAGGATGCGCCGATCCTTATCCTTGACGAAGCAACCAGCGCCCTCGATTCGGAAGCAGAAGCCGCGATCCAGGAACAGCTATTGAACCTGATGTCGGGCAAGACCGTGATTGCCATTGCGCACCGGCTGTCGACGATTGCGGCCATGGATCGCCTCATCGTGCTCGATCACGGCCGCATCCTCGAAGAGGGCACTCATCATGAGTTGTTGCTCCGCCACGGACTCTACGCCGAACTGTGGGCCCGCCAGTCCGGTGGCTTCATGGCGAAGACTTAGTCTATCCTCTGCTCCGTAACGGAGGTGGTGGGAGCGGCAGCAGGTCCGGCACCCGCTGCCAGACCGTCCCATTATCAAACTGCAAGGTCAGACCATCGGGCGAGTAGATTGCGCCAATCTGGGCTCGCTCGACCCAGATATGGCCTGGATGATCGATCCAGCCCCGGGACGGCACGCCGAATTCATTGAGGACATTCATTTCCCAGCCATTTTGGGTGATGAAAGCAGGACTGCCGGGCGGCCCGAGGCACATTGCGACGCATTGCCATCTGCCACTTAAGTTGACCCATTGGGCAGATGCCGGCGAAGCCAGCACAGTCATCAACAAAGCCAGCGCGGTCAGTATCGTTTTCATAGGCTACCACTCCTCGATGAGTGCGGTTCTCTCATTTGATTGAGCCACCTGATGGCGGCCTTCTCGCATTGCGTCATCGGATCTCTTCAAGCCGTGAGGACCTCCTCGCGGGTAAGAATCATCCCGTAATTGTGCCGCGGTATCATTGGAGGTCAAAGTTTAAAACATTGGCCGGACTTATCCGCAGGTATTCACAGGATGCCGCATTGTTCGCACTGCTGTTGCGCGTAACATCGGCCTATCATCGCATTGGTAGTCCTGCGTAGCGTAATTATCGTTGAACGAGTAGCTAAGTTAGCCGCGACGTTTGTTGGCGGCAATTGCGCGTCCGGCTCTGACTTGGACTTTGGTTTCCAATTTTGCTGAGCACTCATGAAACTTGCTTCGTTGATGTCATCTTTCCGTTGAGGTCGCAGCGGGGAGTGCCTATGAAAACCGCGAGCGAATGCCAACGCCACGCTCAGGAGTGCATGCGCAAGGCGGATGCTGCTGCCAACCCAGACGACCGCAGCGGATGGACGAAGCTCGCAGAGGACTGGATAAGCTTGAGCATGCTTCCGTGCCGCGTAGGCTCCAGTGCCCTCGAACACGCGCATCACTCGGATAGAAATGATCGCAGCAACCGGTTGAAGCGACTGTTGCGTTGGTGACCAATTACGACGTCCTGTGACGCGCCCACGCGGTTCAGAGGGCTGGTCCGTCGGTCGAACGGATGCGCACCAAGCATCAATACCAAGCCGATTTTGCATTTGCTGAATGTGAGCTGGCCCCTATACTGGCATAGGAAGAGTTGCCAAGCGTGGCTGCTGTCGTCATCGCAAACGCGCTCGATCGGAGGACCGCCGATGCCGTCGAAATATAAGAAGCACGAGGCAAAGGACTGGGTGCGGCAGAACTGGCACGGCCTCTGCAACGTCATCATCCCGAGCTACAGCTCGGATCTAAAGCGCCTCAACGAATCCGGCATACGCCACGACGTGCGCCGAAATATCGAGCTCGGCTATTGGGGCGCTCTGCTGGTGTCGGAGGCCGCGACCACCGACGACGAGTACATTGAATTCATGGAAATCGCTGTCGACGAAGCCAAGGGCAAGCACTTTTTTCTGTGCCACGGCTGCTTCGACACCGTCGAGGACATTGTGCGCATGGCCAAGGCGGCCGAAGAGATCGGCCTGGATGGCTTGCTGCTGGGACATCCGGCGTCGTTCTATCCGCAAAGCGAGAAGGAGCTTTACGACTTTACGGAATATGTCTGCAATCGCACGGACCTCGGCGTTGTTGGCTTCGCACAGCCGCATTGGAATTTTAACCGGCTGCACCCAAGCGGCTATCCGCCGAACGTGATGCTGAAAGCGGCCAAGCTGGAAAATTTGGTGGCGTGCAAGTTCGAGGTCGGCGGCATCTCCGGACATTATGATTTCTGGCTGAAGCTGAAGGACCACAATGTCCTCTATTCGGACCCGATGGAGGCTAATTTTCCGGTTTCTGTAGAGCTGTTCGGTCAGCAATGGTCGGGGACCAGCGGCTATGAGATTTTCGGCGGCACGGCGCCGAAGATTTTCAAGCTCCTGCGCGACGGCAAGCACGATCAAGCGATGGATCTCTATTGGAAGGTCGATCCGGTGCGCCAACTACGCGTTCAGCTCTCGGCCTATATGAGTGGATCACACTTCATCAACCGGTCGCTATGGAAATACTGGGCCTGGCTGAACGGCTATAATGGCGGGCCGTTGCGTCAGCCAGTCAACAAGATCAATGATCGCGAGATGAAGCTTTCACGCGACGCCATGCAGCGCGCCGGCTTCGAGATCAAGGACGAAAACTTCGCCGACTTCTTCACCGGGCGGCACCCGAACTGAAGTTTTAGTTCGTCGCCTAGTGTGCACCGTTAATCTTACGCATGCGGTCGCATTCTCGGGAAGTGCCCGACGTCGCGCCCTACGCCTTTCTGCTTGGCCCGGAGGTAGATCGCGTTGGCGATGGCCAGGTCTTGCAGTGCGGTTCCTACGGATTTGAACAAAGTAATGTCGGAGTCGGTGATGCGGCCGCGGCGTCGGCCGCTGACCAGCTCCCACAGCTCAACGGCGCGCTCCGGATCAAACGCGCGCGAAGCAATCGCACTCCTGCCGTCGCCCGACTCGAACGCATGCGCGCGATCATCAACCGCGACGACCGCGGCCTTACGCCAGATGCCCTCTTCAAGTTCCCGGGCTACGGGCCGAACGGAGCTGGCGGCGGATATATGCATACCCGGCGTGATCCAGTCGGCGCGAACGGCCGGCTCCTTGCCGGCGCGGAACACGCTTAGCAGCAGGTCGCAGCCGGCAACCGCCTGCTCTGGAAGCTCAACCGGTTTGATATTCAGCCCGTGCTCGCGTCCGATCGCATCGGCAAATGCCTGCCGATGCGCAGGCGTCGGGCTGAAGACGTTGATTTGCGCCAGATGACGAACCTTGCTCGCCGCGATCAGCATCGAGCGGGCTTGTTCGCCCGACCCCAGCACACCGACAGTGCGGATCGTTTTCGGCGCCAGTACGTCGACGCCGATGGCCGCGGTGGCCGCGGTCCGCTGCGCGGTGAGCCAATCGGCATCCATCATCGCCAAAAGTTCGCCGGACGGTAGATCGTACAAATCGACGAAATAGCCAACGCCGACGCCAGGCGTGGAGTGCATGGCCTTGAAACCCATTACCTTGGAGCCGTTGAGGATCGCCGGCATGGTGCGCAACCAGCCAAAGCCGGACGATGAATCGACGGTAGTGCGCGGCGGGACCTGCACGAGGCCCTTGCTCTGTTCGAGCAACGCCTCTCGCATGGCCTCGATGATCTCTTCCGGAGCAAGCAGGCCAGCAACATCGTCATGCGTTAGCAGCAGCATGTCGGGACATCCTCAAAGCTTAGCGCGATGATCAAGGCCTTTGCGGACCGCAAATGCAAGAGCCGCTCCGAGCCTCTCTTGTCATCAATCGCGTCAATCTTTGCACTCGCGATTGCGCGGTCTGCGTCGTGCGCTTGCCGAAATATTTGGGTGATGTAGGCTCGTTCCGACCGGGTTATGGACCAATAGCGCTCGCCAACGACGGTGCAGGCTGCGCGCGGTCGCGAAAAGGGGCAACTGCCATGGGTGTGAAATCTAGACTCGCGGTGGCGTTTGCTTTGTCGTTACCGCTCTGCGTGTCGATGCTGATCTCTGCCCGCGCGGCCGATACGGTGCGCGTTGGATTGGCGGCGGTTTATCCCGCGTATTCGATCCCCTACGCCGCCAATGAACTGGGTCTTTACAAGGAAAAAGACCTTGACGTCCAAATCACACAATTCCGCGGCGGTCCCGCGACCCAGGAAGCACTTGCCTCGGGCGCAATCGATATCAGCACCATCGCGCCGGGAGCAGCCGCGCTGGCCATTGCCAAGGGCGTCCAGGAAAAGATCGTCGCGCTATCGGTACCGCCGACGCCGCAGGGCTGGTACATCCTGGTGCCGACCGCTTCGTCGATCAAAAGCATGGCCGATCTGAACGGAAAGACTGTCGGCGTCACACAAAAGGGCTCCCTCACCGACTTTTGGGTGCAACGGGCCGCCGCAAAGGCTGGCATTACGGCGCAGACAATTCCGCTAGGGGCTGCGGCAGTGATGCCTGCGCTCAAGGCGAAGCAGGTTGACGCGGCCATTCTCTGGCCGATCTTCAGCTACAAAGGAATCGCGGACGGTGACTTTCGATCGATCGACGATCTCGGCGCCACCATGGAGGCTTCCGTATCCGAGGGTTGGGCGGCAAGCAATGCGCTGATCCAGAATCGTCCCGCCGTTCTGCACCGATGGCTTGAGGCCAATGCCAAGGCGATCATCTATATGCAAGAACACGAGGACTGGACGATCGGATTTCTCAAACGCTATTTCGAAGAGCAGGACGATCATGTGGTCAAGCTGGTGTTTGATAATTTCATAAAGCGCATCAATCCTGATGGGGCCATGAAGCCTGAGTGGATGCAGGCGTCGCTGGAACTCGCGGCCAGCGCCGGCATGGAAACGAAGTTGACCGCGGATCAAATTTTTTCAACGGCTTTTACGCCGATCAAACCTTAGGGCTCGGCTGGAATCACCAAACGTCTGCGTCAACGTGGCGGCCGCAGCTGTGCGGCGCAAGGTCAATCGTCGGATAGCGTGATGGGCAGCTCGGTTGACGATGTCATTTCTCGCATCGATCGCGATGAGCTGGTTCGACTGACCCTGGAAATCTGCAACATTGATAGTCCCGTCGGCCATGAAAAGGCCGTGGCGGAGCGGCTGGAAGGTTGGTTCCGGCAGGAAGGCTTCCCGGTCCGGCGCGTCGGCCTGCTTGCGGATCGCTATAACCTGTTGGCGCGACTTCCCGGCGCTGCGCGCGGACGGCCGAGCCTGATGTTCAACGGCCACATGGACACGTTCTCGCCACCGCATCCCGATCTGGTCCAGCTCGATCCGATGCGCGACGAGTTGCACAAGGCCTGGGTTGAGGATGACCTTTTGGTGGGTGATGGCGTGGTCAACGACAAAGGGCCGATTGCTGCATTCATGATCGCGGCCAAGGCCATCAAGGATTCCGGCCGCAAGCTCAACGGCGAACTTCTGTTGTCCACGGTCGTGGCCGAAACCGCTTATGAACAGGCCGACGGTCGGCCCGGTGAAGTTATCGATGCGAAGGAGTTGGGTGCTCGCTTCCTTGCCACCCATGGCGGTGTGGCTGACTACATGATCGTTGCAGAGGGTACAGGGTTCGGAATTGTCTGGATCGAGTGCGGCAAATTCTGGTTCAAGGTTGCGTTGCGCTCGCGCCAGCCGAGCTTTTACACGCCCTACATGCCCGAGCGCACCACTCCGGCTAAAAGTCCCAACATGATCGTCGCCACAACAGTGGCAATCGAAGCGATAGAGCGCTGGGCGGCCGGCTATGAGCGTCGTAGCGTGCTCCGCTCGCCGGGTGGCGAGGTTCATCCGAAAGTACAAATCGGAGCCATTCGCAGCGGCGAGCCGACCCGGCCGTTTCTTTCACCCCAGCTATGCCATCTGTATCTCGATGTTCGCGCTTTGCCCGGCACAAATCCGCTCGATGTCCGCGACGAGATTGACGCTGGTTTGGAGGCCACCGGCATTGATCACGATGTCGAGCTTTACCTCTTCCGACCCGGATATGAGGCAAAGAACGTCGAGCCGCTGGTGGCTGCGGTGACGGAAGCGCACCGCGCCGTCTTCGGTGATGACCCACCGCCTGTATCGGGTCCGACCGCAAGCATGTGGCGCGACAGTAACGTGTTCGCTGAATTGGGAATCCCAGTTGTCAATTACGGCCCGCGTTCCGCGAGCCATGCCTTCAAACGTGCTTTAACGATCGAGAGTCTCTACAAGGCTGCATGCGTCTATGCGCGCACGGCGCTGGCGATCTGTGGCTGACGTCGATTGAGCTTTATCGCCCTTCGATCTGCGCCAGGCGCCAATGGGTAAAGCGCCGTTCGATGAGGCTGAGGCCCCAATTGACGGCGAGGGCACAGCCGAGCGCGAAGAGGATACCCAGATACACGTGCGCGGTGGCGTAGATTGATCTGTAGTACGAGATCAAATAGCCGATCCCGCCTAACGAGGCGAGCATCTCGGCTACGATCACCCCGATGACGACCAGCGCAGTGCCAATTCGCAGGCCGCTCACAATTGACGGCATCGCCATCGGCAGGAGAATGCGAACGATCACTTGGCGGCGCGAACAGCCGATGGCCCTCCCTAACAACAGATATTGCTGATCGACAGACCCGATCCCGTTCATCGTGTTGATCGCAATTGGGAAGAAGCCGGAAACGATCGCGTACGCAATTTTTGAAGTGATGCCGATGCCGAACCACACCATGAACAAGGGATACCAGCTGATCAGGGGCACGGCGAATAACGAAGACAGAAGTGGTGCTGCGGTCGCGCTCAGGAACGGCCGCAGCCCGGCGGCCGTCCCGACCACAACGCCAAGCGTCCAGGCGAAGGCGAGCGCGATGGCGATTTCGGTAGCGGTGAGACGAAGCGCCACGACGTAATCGAACCATGATTTGACAAAAGCCTCGCCAATCTCGGTCGGGGAGGCCAGCAGCAGCGGGCCGACCAAATTCAAGCGCCGGACTGCTTCCCACAGTCCGAGAACGATCAAGATCGCGAGCCAGCGCCGGACGGTCATAAGCCCGCCATTCCTTCGCTGCTCAGCTCACGATCGTCCTGGCTGATAAGACTCCAGATTTGATTGCGCGTGGCGCCGAACTCCGGCGTGCCGATGATCTCGTAGGTCCGCGGACGCGGCAGGCCG
>JASHVC010000674.1 GCA_030039655.1 Xanthobacteraceae bacterium
CGGCCTGGCCGTCACCGGCGGTGTGGTGTCGACCACAGGGATTGCAGGGCTCACTCTGGGCGGCGGTCTGGGTTGGCTGATGGGCAAGCATGGTCTCGCTCTCGACAATCTCATATCCGTCGAGCTCATCACCGCCGAGGGCGACGCGATACGGACGAGTAGGGACGAGAAGCCCGACCTGTTCTGGGCCCTACGCGGCGGAGGCGGCAATTTCGGCGTTGCGACGAGCCTCGAATATCAGCTGTATCCCGTGGGGCCGCAGGTCACGAGCGGCTTGATCGCCCACCGGTTTGAGCGCGCCCGCGATGTGTTGAAGTTCTACCGCGAAAGCACTGCATCGCTGCCCGACGAGCATGTGCTCTTCGGAACGCTGGCTCATGCTCCCGACGGCTCGGGCGTGAAGCTGGCAGCGATGGTGACTTGTCACTGCGGTCCGCCCGCCGCCGCCGAGAGGGCGACGCTGCCGCTCAAGCAATTCGGCTCGCCGGTCTTGGATGCGGCCGGTCTGATGAGCTACTGCGAGCTCAACGGTATGCTCGATGCCGGCTACCCCAAGGGGGCGTTCAACTACTGGAAATCGACCTTCCTTAGCGAATTGAGTGACGACGCCATCGATACGATGATCGCATGCTTCGCACGCTGCCCGACCCCAATGGGTCAGGTGTTGGTCGAGCACGTCCACGGCGCAGCGACTCGGGTGGGTGTCGAGGAAACGGCATTCCCGCACCGCGCCGAAGGCTACAACTTCCTCGTTCTGTCGCAATGGATGGACCCGGCCGCAACCGATCGCTGCATCGCCTGGGCGCGTGAGACTTATCAGCAGATGGAGCCCTTCGCTGCCGCCGGCAGATACGTGAACTACCTCGACGACGATGAGCTGGGCGACCCGGTGGCAGCGGCTTATGGGCCGAACTACCGGCGTCTTCGCGAGCTGAAGACGAAGTACGATCCGAAGAACTTCTTCCGCATGAACCAAAACATCCGTCCGCTGGCCTGACACGGCCAACTGCGACCGCAGCAGAGGAGGTTGGAAATGCCGATGAGGGGCGAACTTTCAATTGTCGCCTTGCGCACGGATTGGCTCGGGCAAGCTGATGAACCGAGATCGCGTCCGGCCGTCAAAATTTTTCGGAATCCAGACTTTGTCGCTGTCGCCGCCTTCAGCATTATCGGCCTGCTGGCATGGGCTGTGTTGGCGGTACTGTTTCCGTTTTCGGATGAGGTGGCCACGCTACTCGCTCAGGTCTTCTGACGTTGTTGGGGGCGGTCGCAGGATCAAGTCTTCCAGCCTGTCGATGAAATCACGGAGGAACCGATGAACCTGCGAATACCCGAGCGGACCCCTGCACCGCTGACAGGTCGCACCGATTTACAACCTGGGCACCGTGCATTCCGCATAGAGCCAAAAGTTGGCGGACAATAACAGTGACGTTGCGCGATAAAATTCTACTATCCTGCCAACTCGTGATGGCGATCCCGTTCGTGGTATTAATGCTCGCTGGCCTTTTCCTGGCCGGCACAAATCTCCTTGTGCTTTTCACTGGAAAGCCGGTCGTAGTGCAGACCGATGTCTGCGCTGACACGTCGAGGCCCTGCGCGCCCCCACTTAACAAGCTTTAAAGTGTGCCGGTCTGCATCGCGCCCGCCGAAACAGTGGTTCGCGAACCGCCAAGTCTGCCAATTTACCGAAGACGAGAACTGGCGCGCCGATTACGGCTGGTGATTGCAGGTAAAGCGACGCGAATGGCAACTCACGAAACATTCACGCATGACCGGATCGTTCGAAGTTGAGGGCACTTCGGACATCGCTGTGGGAACTTTCCTAGCTCGAAAATTTTGGGGGTCGCTATTTGCGACGCGATCGAGGTAATAGCCGACATGGCGCCGATTGGACGCAAAGACGTTCCTGACCAGACACAGACTTTTATGCCGCGAGCCAATCGGAGACTAGAGTAGTAATCTGTTTCATCACTTTGGTTGATGGAGCTTTTGATGTCGGTCTTGTTCAGGCCCGCTCGGCGCGAGGAGCTTCAAGAGATGCAAGAACTCGTTGTCAGGAGCATCAACGATCTAACCGTACGCCACGGATTCGGCCCGATGGCGTCGGTTCGCCCTGCCACTTTCCAGATATTCTCTCTCAATGACGACCCTAAGGGTCTGTGGATCGCTGAAAACGACGGCGAAATTGTTGGGTCCGCCTTTAGCTGGGTATGCGGCGATTTGTGGTTCCTTGCTGAGCTGTTCATCACTCCGCGCATGCAAGGAAGCGGTATTGGCAGCGAACTGTTGAGACGAACTCTACAGCATGCTGATCAGACAGCCGCCAAAATCAAGGCTCTGATCACATTCACCTTCAACACAGTCTCGCAGGGTCTCTATATTCGTCACGGACTGTTCCCGCGTCTGCCGATCTATATGTTCAACGTTGATCGCGACAAGGTCGTGAGCGACCGACGCACTCGGTTGGAATACAGACGGATCGAAGAGTCCTCCTCTGACCTCGGCACTTTGGCCGCGATAGATTTAGGCGCATTAGGGGCGTCCCGGGAGAAGCACCATAAGTACCTGCTCGAGGAACCCGCAATGAAGGGATTTATGCTTTATGACGGCAATGGGCCCATCGGATATACATACGTAGCCGCGACGGGGCACGTTGGACCGCTGGCGCTCAAAAATCGCGATGACATGGAGGAGGCGTTCAGGACGTCTCTCAATATCGCGGCCGAAGGACAGTCCAAGCAAATATCGGCGTTCTTGCCCGGCAGCGGCGAAGCCGCGCTCCGCGTTGCTGTGGAACATCGAATGCGGATTACATTCCCTATGGTACTTGTAGCGAACCAAGAGTTCGGAGACTGGGACCGGTACCTTCCACGAAATCCGGGATTCATGTGAAACGCGATTCCAGGGCAGCCGGGTTCTTCTCGCCCCGGTCTACAATGTAGCTGGCATGTCTCCTTCTGGCACTTC
>JASHVC010000675.1 GCA_030039655.1 Xanthobacteraceae bacterium
CAGGACCTGCTTGAAAAGCCGCCGAGCCTCGTCCGCCCTTCCCTTCTGCATGGCAGACAAGGCTTGCTGAAACCTGTCCTGCGGCGAGGCTACCATTGGAAGCCTTAGATGAGCACGGGTCGGCTGGCGCGCCCGGAGAGTCGGCGGGGACGACGGATGGCTCCCGCGAATAACAACACGCGCAGTGGCGCAAGTGGTGGCGCTTGCTGCCAGCACTCGCGATGATCAGTACCCATCATCTTGGCTAAGGAACGGGAAGGCGAGACATCAAAGCCCCAAAGGAGGGCTGGCGGAGAGGAAGGGATTCGAACCCTTGATACGGCTTTAGACCGTATAACGGTTTAGCAAACCGCCGCCTTCAGCCACTCGGCCACCTCTCCACATCGTCCAATTCCTTTTTTACCTTTGTCGGCTTAGCGCCCGCTTCTTCGGTTCCCCTTTTTGCTGCTGCCATATTGCCGATCAGGCCACTTTTGCGGCCAATTGTCCCGCTTTTCGCACACCCGACGCGGGGGCGCAAACGGCTGCATCTGCGTGATCGGCCCCACTGAGGCTCGAAGCCTTGGCCGCAGAATTAGCCCAGGCGCCCGCGGCCGTGGGCATTAGATTCGGGCGGCGTTCGGTTCCGACCCAACCTTGGCGTCGGCTCAGACCGATGTGCCGCCCCCGTCGCGTCGCTGGCGCGGCACTATCCTTCGCACAACGATGAAAACGGCCACGCGCGGGCGACGACAAGCCGGACTTGAGTGTCTATCGGCGGAGGCGGCACCAGCCATATTCCTGGCACGCGATTCTGCGATGCGCGGTCGGCAATCGAAATACAGCGATTTTACGCTTGGGCGTTACCCTCAAAACCGGGCGCGCCAACCAACCCTATTGCCCCGCACTATTTCGACGGAAACCCACCAATAAACATCAGATTAACGCACTGAATTTCATTAAGTTTTTTTAATCGGAGCTTATCGGGCAAATGCTTGTGCACTGCCAAATCTCTCCTAACTCTCGGAGCGAGGGCGATGCGAAAACGAAGGAGAGTACAATGAGAAGCATGAAGAAACAGGTCGTGTTGATTGCGCTTGCATCCGCCTTGGGACTTGGTGCGATCACCACGTCCTTTGCGCAAGAAGCGCAACAGAACGGCAGCAATGGCTCCTATTACCAGTATGCGCCGAACGGCAATGGTTCCAGCCAATACGCTCCGAGTTATGGGAACACTGGAGCCGGGTCCGGGCCGGGCGATTATTGATCGAAGCTTTAGCGTCTCGGTTCACAAGCAAGGCCCAGGGGCTAACGCCCCTGAGCTTTGTCCGCTGACCTGAGTCCAGACACGAAATGGAATCTTTGGGCACCGCCGCTCGCAGCGGCCAACTGATGCTAACAAAAGGCGCAAGTGAATCGCCGCTGCCGAAGAACGGCCCATCAAACTGATTTCGGGTTGAGGACTTCCGTCAATTTCGCCGGCGATCGCAGACTCCCAAATCCTGTCGCAGCGTTGTCCTGCCGCAGACACGTCCGAGCCGCGTCAAGCAGAGAGCAAGATCGTGTGCCGGCACAGTCGACCCAAGCGATCATGTCCAAACGACCACGGTACCGTCGGCAGTGACTTGCATCTTCGCCATCACGGGTTCGCTCACAATGATTGAGCGCCCGGTCGCAAATGTATCGATTCGTTTGACTCGCGCAATCGTACAGACTTTGAGTGACAGTAGTTCTCATCAAATTAAGTGAGCCTGGTCCGTTGATGGCGGGATGCAGGCTAATGTGCAGTTTCAAGCTGTAGGCGCCGCTATTAAATCGATTGCCAAGAATTCAGTTCTATCGTCGAACCGACGATTATCAGAACAATCGGCGGTTCAGCAGCCGTGCATTGCGGCTATGATTGGATCAGCCTCGGTCTCTTTAGGATGAATTAGCCGGCGTCAGCGACCTTGGCGCTGGTATCAAGAATAATAAAAGGAGCGGCGCCCACATTGAGCGCCGCTTTCAACTCAAAAAGAGCCGCCTGGTTATCGACAGCAACAACAGCAACACCAGTGATGCCAGTGATGGTGGTGGCGGTAACACGGCCAAGCCGATGACGGCGCCGTGCTGAGCGCCATCAGCGTCGCAGCCGCTAAGGCACTCAAAAGGATTTTCTTCATTTGGTCCCCCTTGGGCAGGTATATAAGCCGCAACCGTTGGTATACTGAGCTTGCGAGCTTTTCGTCAAGCCAGCGTTGTACCGATTAATAACATTTATAGCGTTGACCAGACTTTTTGTTCGCATTCGTGTTTGGCGAATTTCAAAATGTTCACATCCCAGTCGAGAAGGCGGCGGACGTGGATGTTTTCTGACAAAAATTGAGAGCCGGCATTTTATTTCGTCACTCGTTCTTGTCCTGGGGGCACTCGATCAGCACCCATTACTTCCGGCCCGTTCAGCCAAATACTAGCTGCACGAACACGCACCGGGCAGAGCACGAGGACAACCGCCGGGCCGTGCCTTTCCGTCATTCGATCGCACGCCAGAGCGCGGCGGAGAAGACTAAGCGCCTTTACCAAAATCCGCCGATGTTGACGCCACGGCGCATCAGCTTCGGGCGGCGTTTCGACCCGACTGTTTGTTCGTGGACCGAGGCCACTTGCATAACTTTTGCTGATTCCTGCGTCTGACCAGGACACTGTGTTACGAACTAGCTCGCCAACTATCGGGGGCAATGAGGCGAATGATCAACGCCAGTGGGAAATCCGGTGGTACTTCCAGGTGGTTGGGCCGTCACGTGTCGCCTTTCATATGGCTATCGCTAACACTTTGATCTAACGTATTAAAATGGAAGATGCTAGCAGCTTAGTGCTCCGACCAGATTTTGACGGAACGACATTGCGTGTTTTTTGCGCAACAGTTTTCGGAAAACGGCGGACTCGCCCTGTGAGTTTGGCGCTTACTCGTTGTCTGACGAAAACGGGCGTGTAAAGTGCCCGTAGGCGATAGAGGGGACGCTGGGTTCAGCC
>JASHVC010000050.1 GCA_030039655.1 Xanthobacteraceae bacterium
CTAACCGGGGACAAAATGCAGACAGCGCAACGGCGAAGTAGCTGCGTGATCAGGCGGCTCGGCGTGCTGTTGTTCGGCGCTGGGCTCAGCGTCATCGCGCCGCTGACGTGTGGCGCGCAGGAAGGCGCTATGGCGCTGCGCCTCGGCTTCAACGCCAATTCCGCGCGCAACATGGCGGAGATTCCCAACATCGTGGCGCAGCGCAAAGGCTTCTTCGCCCGCGAAGGTTTGTCGGTCACCATGGTGCCGCTGAAGGGCACAACCCATATGGTGGCCGCCCTCGACAGTGGCGACGTCGACGCGACAGGGACCGCCACGCCCTACATGATCGAGGCTGCGCTCAAGGGCTCCGATGCGGTGGCGGTGATTGGCGGCGTCGCCAACACCATCTACAGCCTCATCGCCAAACCGGAAATTCGCGCCGTCGCCGACCTGAATGGCAAGCTTGTCGCCATATCGGCACCGCCAGACACGATCACGCTGTCGACCCGGATGTTGCTCGCCAAAGGCGGTCTCAAAGACGGCGATTACCGCACCAAAGAGATCATCGGCAGCGGTCAACGGGCCGAATGTCTCGCGAGCGGCACGTGCGACGCCGTTCCGCTTGGTCAGCCCGAGGACATCGTCTTTATGCGCAGGGGCTTCCGTAAGCTTGGCGACTCTGTCGAAGTGCTGCCCAGTCTGCAGTTCAACGTCATCGCCGCGCGCCGCTCGTGGGCAATCGCGCACAAGGCCGCGGTGGTGGCGCTGGCGCGCGCCTTCGGCGACACGTTTCGTTATCTGCGCGATCCGGCCGCGCGCGACGATGTGCTGAAAACCATCGCCGAGGCGACGGGCACGAGCGAGGAGGTCGCGCGTGCCGTGCTAGCGCTTTACTTCGAGCCAGACCGCGGCGTCATGCCCAAGCAGGCCGAGATCAACATGGCGGGGTTGGCCAAAGTGATTGCGCTCTTGGGCACGGCCGGCGAGATTGGCCAGCCACTCCCGGAACCGCAGCGCTTCGTGGACCTGCAATTTCTGCAGGCTGCCGGCCTGCAATAGGGCTGTGCGACCCCGCAGCGATTGCTTTCTGCGCGGCAAAGCCTTAAGGGCTATTTCAAACACTGGTTTGAAAAAGGGGCGGTGATGACTCGACCTTCCGAGGTCACGCGCGATCGAATCATGAAAGCGGCCGAGCGGCTGTTCGCGGAACGCGGCTATGACGGCACCAGCATCCGCGCCATCGTCGCCCGGGCGCGGGTCAATCAGGCCGCCATCAATTACCACTTCGACGGCAAGGACGGCCTGTACCGCGAAGTGCTGCGCGCGGCATTTCGCGGAATGACCGAGAATCAGATGAGCCATGCGGCGGAAGTGAGTTCCCTGTCACGCGAACAGGCGCTGAGCGAGTTCATCCGCCGCCAGCTTCATCCGCTTTTGGCGCGCGACGAGGCGGCCCGGCACATGCGTATTTTCAATTGGGAAACGGTGCGTCCGACCCCGGTTTTCCGAAAATTGCTCAGTGAAGAGGCCACCCCGTTCATGGGGATGGCCACCGACCTGATCCGCCGATTCTTGCCTGAAGCGGACCATCGCTCCCTGATGGTGGCCGCGATCTGGCTCCTCGGCCAGTGCAGCGTTTTTGTTCGTAACCGGGAGCAACTGTCTGGCCCGCCAGTGGAATTGACGTTTGACGAGCCCTCGGTGGATTGGCTGGCACAGCTCATCAGCCGCTGGTCGATCGGCGGCCTGTCGCACCAAAACTAAATAGCAACACCCGCGGAAAATCCCGAGGATTGCCGCAAAAATTTCGCTTTTCCGGCTAGACACGGCCCATAACACCTGTTTGAATTTCAATCAGTCGTTTGAAAAATGGTTGCGGAGGGTTCGAGCCATGCTGCGGAGCGAAGTTAGGCCGAGGACAGCGATGGTGGCGCAGCATGCGCCGCTCCTCGTTCGTCTCCTCGGCAAGTTCGTTCTTGAGGTGCTGCCGGCGGCCCTGGCGAGCGTCATCGGTGGCATGCTGCTGGCCCACTACCAACTTGGGCATCCCGCCGCGTCAGTTCTAGCAGTGCAACCGCAGGCCCCGGCATCTGCAGAAATGGTGCGGCTGGTGCGCGAAGAGCACGCCATGATCCGCGATTTCCTCTTGGCGCAGAACGCAGCTGAGAAGAGCCGGGATGTCGCTGCCGACGCGGCCGGCGCCCGCGCCGAATCAGACGCCGCTGAGCTAGCGGCCGCGGCCCTGCGCCGCACGGCCTCAACTCCGGCTAAGCCAGCCTCCCTGCCGCTTCCGCGTCCAAGAGCAAGCGTGGTCGCCGCCACAACGGAGGTCGCGCCGCAAGGGCCCCTGGTCATCGCCCAGCCGATCGAAATTGTGGCTCCGCCAACCAGTCCGTTCGCGCCGCCGGCGCCAATCGCGGCGCCTCCGCCGGTGGTCGCCAGTGGCCAGCCGTCCCTGGCTGCAACCACCCTCGCTATTCCGGGCCACGTGGTTGGAGCAGCGCTGCATGCCGTCTCCGTGATCGGCGGCATTCCATCCTGGATCGGCAATCGCCTCGGCAATACGCCGTCGTGAGCGGACGTTTCGTCCGCTACGACAGTTTAGTCCGTTACAGCGATACGGGCGTTCCCATGAAATCGCGCTTGCCGAGCTCCACGCCGCACTGGCGCAGGATGTCGTAGGCCGTGGTGCAGTGGAAATAGAAATTCGGCAGTGCGTTGTTCAGCAGTAGGGATTGGCCGGTGAAGTCGCGCGACGCGCCGCTCGGAAACGTGATCTTGATCGGCTTTTCCTCGCTGCCGTCGATCTGCGCCGGCTTGAAATCTTTGACAAATGCGATCGCCTTATCGAGACGTTGCTTGAGTTCCGCAAAGCTCGCTTCGGCATTGCCGAGTGCGGGCGGTTCCGCTCCCGCGAGTCGCGCCGTGGTGTTGACGGCGTGATCGGTTGCCGCGCGTACCTGGCGGGCCAGCGGAAACATGTCGGGAAACAGCCTCGCACTTAGCAGCGCGGATGGCTCTATCTTTTTGGCCTCGCAATGCGCGGCGGCCTTATCGAGCACGGCGGAGAGGCTCGTGAGAAATTGCACGAAGATCGGAACGGAGATTTTGTACATCGAAACAGTCATGGAACACCTTCGTGTGTTGTTGCGGCTACTTGACGCTGCTTTGGGCGCCCTCAGTGCGTCACGCCGGCAGGAGGCATGGAAAAACGAGCGATTCTACCTATTGATGCGAATGCCTTTACGCTGCGCACCTGAAGCGCAAACGAGCAACGTACATGGTGGTAATGTGTGCGCCTCGTGACAATCCCCGACACAAGATCGCCACCATACGCTGTTCGACTTGGCGGCGCAGAAGGACAACCATCCCGGCTGTTCACAGCAATGAGGAGCCCTTCGATGTGCGACTATAGTTTGCACCATGTTGCCAGTCGACCCGCCAAAGTCGGAGACAAGCTGGTAAGCACGAAGTTCATCAATACGCCGACCGGCGGTTTCTCTGCACTCGATAACCCAAATGTCGCGGTATGCCTGCTCCCGGGCACCGAGATTGCGTTCGAACAGGATGTCGAATGCGAAGCCGCGCTCGGCATTCTGCCAAGCCGCAAAATCGGTCAGCGCGTGGCGCGTTTCCGTCAGGTCAACCTGGATCAGCCCTGCGTCCATCACGACGCGCTGGAATTTCCCGACGGCAAGGTCGTTCTGGTGACCCGGCTGCGCGCGGGCCAGCATGCGACGGTGCTGCAAATGCCTGCCAATGCGCGCACCGCCGAAATCGCGGCTGAAGTGGGCCGCGTGCGCCCGGTCCCCGTCGAGTAAGGCGTTACCGTCCCGGCCCATCCGCCGGTAGAGAAGGCAGACAGCGTCCAGCGCCTGCAGGAGCGGCGCGTCCCTCGCTAAGGTCCTGCAGGCGATAATTCGCCCGCCGAGAGGTATTTCGGCAGCCATCGCGGGCGATGGGGGAGTCTGATGCCGATCGGCAACAGCGCCCAAATTAACATTTTTGGCGCCTTGCAGCTTTTGCGTATCATAGATAATTCATTGTCTTGGCATAGCTTGTGACCAAACAGGAACAGGCTTGGCCAAGGCCGAGTTTGTAAGTTGGGCCAACCAGCGGCTGTTGCGTAATAGAGTGCAGGCTGCGTTCGTTGTGCCTGGGAGGTTGTGATGCGTTCCTCCGGAAACTTTCATCCGGATTGGGGATATCTTGCTCCCGCGCCGAGCTTCATGCGCACAGCGCGCATCGTCTTGGTGGCGACGGCAATAGGCGCCACCGCGGGCGCTGCCGTGATGATCTCTTTGGTCCCACATCCTGCAACCGACTCCGCTAATACGCCGATCGCGGCTCATGCGCTCGTGACCAGCGTGCCGGTCGTGGCGGAAGCGCCCGCTCCTGCGCCGGTGGACGAGCCTGTGGCCGCTCAGGCGTCGGCAGCGCCGCAGATGCAGGCGGCCACCCCGCCGGTCAGCGCCGCAGCGGGCAAGCCGAACACGATTGCGTCGGCCCCGCCGCAAACCCCAGGGAGTGTTGCGACTCTCGCGGGGCCGCAGTCCGCAAGTGCGACTCCCGTCGAGGCCGACGCTCAGCCCGCTGCAAGTCCGGGCGAAGCAGTCGCGGAGCCGCCAACTCCGAAGCAAACTAAAAAGCACCGGACGGCGGGGTACGACCCAACTCGGCCGCCTTCAAAGAAGTGGCCGACTAGGCGCCCATTTGATCCGCTGTTTCATCTTTTCAGCTCCAGCGGCGGTCCGCGCGACTCATTCTAGGTCGCGGTCTTCTCCTTCACTGATATTGAACGGACAGCGAAGTCCGCGCGTCGCTGAAGCTCGGCGCGACGCAAGGTGTTCGATTTAGAAGCGCTAGCGCGCCCATGCAAACAAACAAATATTTGCATCTTTGCCGCGCGGTCCGGCGGTCGCGTAAGGGCAAATGCGCTAGGGACAGAGATTTTGCGCGCGGGCGTTATCGAGCGCGATCGAGGCCGCTGACCAATCAGGCAAGTTGATTGCGATCTTTCTCCAGGTGCCGCCCCAAGGATTGTCGCTGCTGTCCACCAGATCTCACAGCGCCCACTGCCGAACTGGACCACGGCAAAATCGGCGCGCGCCGGCGTGGCGGCGGTAAGCCCAAGGACGAACAGGCCGATCACACAAACCAAACATTTCATCGTCAGCTCCGGTTGTGCCTCACCAAAAACTTTCGGATATTGCGCACCCGAACGTCAGGCAAACCCCGACCGACCGTTGACGTTCCCAACGCTGGACCGGTTCCATTAACGAGGAGGACAGATATGCCGGAAGTCGTCGTCTACATGCTGGAAGGCCGCTCGCTCGAGCAGAAGCGCGGGCTCATCAAGGACATCACCGCCGCCGTGGTTAAGAACGCGGGAACGACAGCCGAGCAGGTGACCGTGTCGCTGGTCGAGACAGCGAAGACCGCCAAGGGCAAGGGCGGCGTGCTGTTCAGCGAGATGCCTTCGCGCTAGCGAATCGCGACCAGACCTCAATCCTTCCTCGATCGACCGACAGCGAACGCGGCTGGCGCGTTTATGCGCCCGGCCTGGGCATATTTTTCCTGTGAATCCAAGAGGATAATTCCCTCAAATTGTTGTGAGTGCGCCGCACAATATTCTTGCTGCGCTGCGGTAATAGCCCGATAATCTCCAAAATAGCGGCGACATCTAAAGAGGTGTCAGGTGAGCGAAGTATGGGACACGAAGGACGGTCGGCGCCGCGTACGGCGCGATCCGCCCACAGTGGAAGACGCTGTATTGGCGGCGCAGGGGCTGACCGACGAGCTGAGCGAGCAGATCGAGATCGTCGTGTCGCTGATGCAGATTTCCGCCGACGAGGCGAGGGGCGCCGTGTTGCGCGTAGGGCAGCGCAAGGAGGTCAACCAAATCACGGTCGCTGCTCGGCCGATGCGGCCCGGTCAACTCAGCGCGCCGCGCGCCGTTGTGGTGGAACGGCGGGCGCCACGGCGCTCAGTGCAGAGCCGCCCGACACGATAACGCGCCGAGTCGGTAGGACGCCAAGCCGGTAGGATCCGGCTCCGTAGCCGCGCCTAAAGCCAGCGGCGCTGGCCAGGGTCGGAAATAGCGCGCGTCGTCACCAAGCGGTGCCACACGAACAGCACGACCAGCGCGCCGACCACCGCTCCGATCAGGCCCGCTCCCTGATCCGGGCGGTACCAGCCGATCGCCTGCCCGATCAACGTGGCGACGAAGGCGCCGGCGATGCCAAGAAGCGTAGTAAGAATAAAGCCTGCCGGATTGTTAGGTCCCGGAGCCAAGAGGCGGGCGATGATGCCCGCGACAAAGCCGATGATGACGATCCAGAGAATGTTCATAACGCCACCCACAATAGTTTATCCGCGATATTCATCGCATAAGAGCGGGTAGGCGCGCCAGACCCCGGATGATGTCGCGGAGTCACGCGCTCACTAGCATTGCCGCGGTGCGCTGGGATAGCGCGCCACAATCTCGTATAATACCGTTTCTTGCTCTTTGCGGTGCAGCAGGCATTTGCGATGACAAAGACTCTCGTCAAACCGCGCACCAAGGTGAAGACGAAGACGCAGCGGCCGCCGCTGTACAAAGTAATCTTGCTCAACGACGACTACACGCCGCGCGAATTCGTCGTCCAAGTGCTCAAGGCCGTGTTCCGCATGAACGCCGATCAAGCTTATCGCGTGATGATGACGGCGCACACCAAAGGAGCCTGCGTCATCGCCGTGTACACGCGCGACGTTGCCGAGACGAAGGCCAAGGAAGCGACCGAGCTTGGCAAGAGCAAAGGCTATCCGCTGTTTTTCACTACCGAGCCCGAGGAATAGTTCCATTCGCGTCGTCCGGCGATGACGCGCCGCGCACGGATTCGTGCGGTCGATTAAGTGTTTCCGTGTCTTTCAAGCCACAGCCTCGCGTAAGACGCAGAACGTCAATCTTTCAATGGTTTAGGGCCGCTCCTGAGCGCTGTCGGATATTCCTCGCGAAATGGAACCGCTCGGCGGCTCCATACTTGATAGGTCGTACTGGCCTCAACACCTCCTTCTTGCGTGGTTAGTGTTTGTGCATGAGGCCAAAACTTGGGCCTGTGTGTTCGGCAGCTTAACCCGAGTCATTTGGGGAGTATCATGAGGAAATTGTTTGTTGCGTGCGTCGCGTTGAGTGCATTAGCGGCTCCCGCCTTTGCAGCGGACTTGGCGAAAGCACCGCCGGCTCCGCCACCGTATACACCGCCTCCGCCTCCGATGTGGACCGGTTGGTACATCGGCGGCAACATTGGCGGCAGCTTCGGAACCGCCAGCGACTCCGCGACATTTGCGGGTGTACCGGTCGGCGGCGGCTCGCCCAGGCTGGATGGTGTCGTTGGCGGCGCCCAGATTGGCTACAATTGGCAGGCGAACGCGTGGGTGTTCGGGCTCGAAGCCGACATCCAGGGAACGAGCGAGGACGGTTCAGGCTCGGCGAGCGAGACCGTCGCCATTCCCGGCGCCCTGGCTACCACCGGAACGCTGAACTACAGCGAAAAGCTGCCATGGTTCGGTACGGTGCGTGGACGTATCGGCTTCCTGCCTGCTCCGAATTGGCTGATTTACGGGACGGGCGGTCTCGCTTACGGCGAAGTCGATACAAATACGACCGT
>JASHVC010000051.1 GCA_030039655.1 Xanthobacteraceae bacterium
TTCGATCGGACGTGGCGGGGGAACCAGGCTCGCCAGCACCACGGCGAGGATGCCTGTCAGAAAAATTCCGTCGAACGTTCCGGCGCCGCCGATGGAAGCAACCGGCGCGCCGAGGCCTTGGACGAGGGAGAGATTGGTGAGGTCGGCGCCGATCAGCGTGCCCATGCCGCCGGCGATGTAGGCAAGCGGCGCGGCATTTTGGCGATCGAGCACCAAGGCGACGACCGCCGTCACCACGGCCGGCAGGAACACCGGCACAGCGATGCCGAGGCCGTGTACGGGATGCGCGAGCCAATGCAACACCAGCGCAACGATCGCGGTGGCGATCACGCCGTTGACCCACAGGCTCCGCTTGATCAGAAGGTAGAGCGACATGATGGTAGGTATTACGGCGCCGCCGACATTGACCGCGATCACCGTACCCTGCCAGTTCTCCACGTGCGGGATCACGTAGTGCATGCCGAAATAGTCACGGATCTGGTCAGACATCACGTGCTCGGGCGGCAGTTCGGCGATCGGGATGTTGAAATAGCTGCCGATGAGCGAGGCGAACAACAGCCACATCGCGGTGTTGGAGCTGACGCCTAGGTGAACATAGGCCGAGCGCAGCACGCCCAACAGCAGCAGCACGAACATAATGACGAAAATTCCGACCAGGATGAAGAAGAACGCCGGCGCCAGCGGCAGGTAATGATATTCGCTCATCTGCATGGGTGCTGCTCCACGCTGCGGGGCCTCAACTTTAGTCTCGATCAGGCGGGTGTTTCCAGCGCGCCAGCCTTGCGACTCCAACGCGCGAGCCTATAATTCGCCGCTTCCTTCGGGCAGGGATTTTTTGCTGTGGCGCCGCTGGGAGCCAAATCCGTCGCGATCATCATGGGCAGCCAGTCCGACTGGCAGACCATGAAGCATGCCGCGGAGACTCTCGAAGCGCTCGGCGTGCCGCACGCGACACGGATCGTGTCCGCGCACCGCACGCCCGAACGGCTCTTTGCCTTTGCCAAGGGAGCGAAAGCAGCCGGCATCAAGGTGATCATCGCCGGCGCCGGCGGCGCCGCCCACCTGCCCGGTATGGTGGCCTCGCTCACCAGCCTGCCGGTGTTCGGCGTGCCGGTCGAGTCGAAGGCGCTGGCGGGGATCGATTCGCTTTATTCCATCGTGCAGATGCCGCCAGGCGTTCCGGTGGGGACGCTGGCAATCGGGCAGGCGGGCGCCATCAACGCCGCGCTGCTGGCGGCGAGTGTGCTGGCCTTGAGCGACCCGGCGCTGAGCGAGCGTCTCGAAGCATGGCGGGCGCGGCAGACCGCTGCCGTCGCTGACGAGCCGAAGGAATCCTGAGCGTGAACGGAGCCGTTCTCGAGGCGCAAGCCACGATCGGTATCCTGGGCGGCGGCCAACTTGGCCGCATGTTGGCGCTCGCTGCAGCGCGCCTCGGCTTCAAGTGCCACGTGTTCGCTCCCAACCCGGACTCTCCGGCCTTCGATGTGGTGCATCGGGTCACGTGCGCCGACTACACCGACACCCAGGCCCTCGACCGCTTCGCCGGCAACGTCGATGTGGTCACCTA
This sequence comes from Xanthobacteraceae bacterium, assembly GCA_030039655.1. The sequence goes on from JASHVC010000051.1 coordinate 1,568, forward strand.
CGAATTTGAGAACGTCCCGGCTGAGACCGCGACTTTTCTCGCGGCGCGCGTTCCAGTCCTCCCTGACCCGCAGGTCCTGGCGACGACCCAGGATCGCCTCGCGGAGAAGATTTTCGTCGCGGGGCTTGGCATCCGCACCGCGGATTTCGCCGCCGTCGCCGAGCCCGGCGAGCTTGCGGCAATCATCGAGCGAATTGGGCGGCCGGCGGTGCTGAAAACGCGCCGCTTCGGCTACGACGGCAAAGGCCAGGTGACGATCCGCAACGGTACCGATCCGCAGACCGCCTGGCGCGAGGTCGGCGGCCAGCCCTGCATCCTCGAAGCTTTCGTACCGTTCGAGCGTGAGGTTTCGGTCATCGCGGCGCGCGGCAAGGATGGCAGGGTCGAATGCTTCGATGTGACCGAGAACGAGCACCGCGATCACATTCTAAAAGTCTCGCGGGTGCCGGCCGCTCTGTCAGACGTGACCGCGCAGGAGGCGCGGCGGATCGCCGAGGCCATCGCGCGGGCTTTCGACTATGTGGGCGTGTTGGCGGTGGAGATGTTTGTGCAGCGCAACGGAATGGAACTCCTGGTCAACGAAATCGCACCGCGGGTACACAATTCCGGCCACTGGACCATGGACGGAGCTTCGGTCTCGCAATTCGAGCAGCATATCAGGGCGGTAGCGGGCTGGCCGCTGGCCAAACCGATCCGCCGCGGCCGGGTGGAAATGATCAATCTGATCGGCAGCGAGGTCGAGGATTTCCAGCGCTGGCTCGACGTTCCCGGTGCTGCCGTCCATCTTTACGGCAAGGCTGCGGTACGCCCCGGCCGCAAGATGGGGCACGTGACCCGTGTATTTGCGGACTGACGGGCCGGACGAGCCGCCGCTGGTGGACTTTCCCATCCTAGTCTGGTAAATGCCGCGGCAAGGTGGCGTAGCGTGCATCGCTAAGCCACCCATTCCATTTCATGAACCCACCGCAAAGGAGCACGCGTGCAGGTTCTCGTCCGTGACAACAACGTCGACCAAGCCCTCAAGGCGCTGAAGAAGAAGATGCAGCGCGAGGGCATTTTCCGCGAGATGAAGCTCCGCGGCCACTACGAAAAACCCTCAGAGCGCAAGGCACGGGAAAAGGCGGAAGCGATCCGCCGCGCCCGCAAGCTCGCGCGCAAGCGCCTGCAGCGCGAAGGCCTGTTACCCATGAAGCCGAAGCCCACCACTGGCCCGGGCGCCGGCAGGGGCGGACCGCCGCGCGCGCCCCGCTTCGGCTAAAGAGCGATTTAACATACGCGATGTTGTCCGGCGCGGGCGGCTTGGCCCGCGCCATTGTTTTGGCGAAAGGGCGCGATATCCTCTAATCTCATAGAAGCGAGGCGAAGGGTGCCACGAGGCATCGGATGAAGGGACCAGCAATCGCCAGCCCGTGCGGGAAGATCTCGGCGCTTGTCGTGTCCGCGTTCGCTGCGTCGTTTCTGGCCGGGTGCTCGACTTTCGACACGCCGACGGTTTCGGGAAAAAACGACGAGGCGCTGTACACGCCGGCACAATCGAACCTCGCGTCGCTCGGCGAGGTCGTGCAACAACATCCCAACGATCCGCAGGCCTACAACATGCGCGGCTCGGCCTATGGCGCCGCCGGCATGAATGCCGAGGCGCTCGCCGACTTCAACAAGGCCATCATTCTCGATCCGGCGTACGGGCAGGCCTACTCCAATCGCGGTCTCGTCTACCGCCGCACCAAACAACTCGACTCGGCGCTTGCGGACTACGACAAGGCATTGTCGCTCGATAGCGGATATGCGCCTGCCTATCTGGGGCGCGGCATCGTCTACAGTCTGCAGGGGCGCGGGACCGAGGCGCTCGCCGATTTCAACAAGACGATCTCGCTGCGTCCTAATGACCCGGAAGCCTATTACAATCGCGGCCTGCTCTATCAGAGTCAGCACCAGCAGCAATTCGCCATCGAAGATTTCTCGACCGCCATCGGGCTCGCGCCGCAACGGCCTGAGCCATACCTTGCGCGCGCGTTGTCGTATCTGGCGCTCGGCGACAACAAATCCGCCGCTACCGATCTCGACCAGGTGGTGCAGACGAGTCCGGGAGATGCGAAGGCATGGGCGAGCCGCGGCCTCGCCTACGAGCGCCTAGGACAGAAGGAGAAGGCCGCCGGGTCTTACGCCAAGGCGCTCAACATCAACGACAAGTACGCGCCCGCGGCGTCCGGCTTCGCCCGCGTCGGAGGGCGCGCGGGGCAGACCTACCAAACTTTTTAGATGAGCACGCAACGATGACGATCGTTCTCAATCATGCCATCGTGCCGGCGCGCAACAAGGTCGCCGCCGCCAAATTCTTCGCCCACATTTTCGGCCTCAAGCGTGGCCGCACCGGCTACTTCGCGCCGGTGCGGGTCAATAAGACGCTGACGCTGCTGTTCGACGACGAATCCAAATTCGAAAGCCACCACTATGCGTTCCACGTGACCGATCGCGAGTTCAACGCCATTCTCCGGCGCATCAAGAAAGATAAAATCGTGTTCGGCAGTGCGCCGTGGAGCCTGGAAGACGGCGAGCTGAACGATTGGGGCGGTGGCCGTGGCGTCTACTTTCGCGATCCGAACGGACACGTGCTCGAGCTGATGACTGTGCCGCAGTGAGTGTACCTGTGGCGCCACTAGTCCAAATCGCCGGCGAGGAAGCGAGCAACGGCGTGGAGCGCCCCGTTGGCGTCGAGGTCCTCGTGCCCGCCGTCGAGAAATTTCACGATGTGCTTGGGCTGGTTGGCAAGTTCAAACATCCGCTCGCCCATCGCGTAGGGGACGGTCTTGTCCTGGAAGCCGTGCAGGATCAACAGAGGTGCCGTGACTTTGCCGATGCGTTCATCGGAGTGGAATTGGTCCTTCATCAGCAGCCGCACTGGCATGTACCAGTAGCGGATCGAGGCGATTGCGGCCGTCGAAGTGAAGGGTGCCTCCAGGATCACGCGGCCGACTGGCTTTTCGGCCGCAATGGCCACCGCGACGCCGGAGCCGAGCGACTCGCCCCAGAGCACGATCTGCTTCGCCGGATAGCGCGCCGCCGCGAACGCGTAAGCGGCCTCGGCGTCGGCGATCAAACCGTGTTCGCTCGGGGTGCCGCCGTTGCCGCCGAAGCCGCGATATTCGAGCGCCACTAGGCCGATGCCGTCGGCGATGAGTCTCTTAAAGCGCTCGACGCGGTAGTGCAGCGCGCCGCCATTGCCATGGAAATAGAGAATGACCGGTTTGTCGTTTTGCGGTGCGACGTGCCAGACGGTGCTGCCGACTCCGTCCGCGGCCGTGAGCGCCACCTCCTCGGCTTGGGGCAGACCGGCCTGCGCCGGCGTGGCGTGCGTCGTGTCGGGGAAATACATCAACGAACGCTGTGTCGCGTACAGAACGCCCGCAATGCTCGCATAGATGCACAGCCCAACGATTGCGATTCCTATGACCAACTTCCTCGTTTTGGAGGGTGAGCGTGCGCGCGGTCCGATGGCGCGCCATGCTCGGGCGACAACTCCACGGCACATCGCGAACACGCGGGCAATAGACGGTTGTTTGCGTTCAGGCTGCGCCGCGTTGGCGAGCTCGCTCGCGCCGTCGATGCTCGCCTTCCGTTGTACCGTAAGGGGGCGCATGATCCAGGCTCTTGCAGTCTATGGCGACGCAGATGACGCGACGATCAAATCGCCGCTCGCGCGTCGCGCAAACGAGACGGTGCCAGATAAACGTGGCGCGCGAAAGAAAACCGGCCGGCTGCAGATGAGCCGACCGGCTGAATTCGCGTGAGGATGCGCAACAAACGCGCCCTGACTTATGGACAGACCTGCACGGTTCGCACCCGATACCCGTTAAACTCCTCGACCCAAACCCGGCGTTTGGCCCAATGGCATCCGGGCGCGAGCTGAGCGTAAGCCACGGGTGGGGCCGCATAAGCACCCGGAGGCGGCGGGGGAGGTGCGTAGCCCGGAGGCGGTGGAGGCGGCGGATAATAGCTGGGAGGAGGTGGCGGATAGTAAGGCGGCGGCGGAGGTGGACTGTTGGCGATCGCGCTGCCGATGATCGCGCCGGCGGCCACGCCTCCGAGGACGCCCGCGCCGACAGCGCAGCCGAAGCAGGCAGCATTTGCCGTGCTAGGAACGGATATTGACGCGAGGCCAATGCCGGTTGCCGCGGCGAGGCCGATGAGCGATTTGTACATGCATTCTCCTTGTGTGGTCGGGTTGGAATCCCGATCCAGGGTTTCTGTGAGCAGAAATCCCCGTAATTGCCCCCGGTTGGTCCAAAGAACTCGCCCCAAGCGCCGTTAAAGTACGGGACTCTTTGGCGAAAGTTGGGTGCGCCAGCACCGTCCATCGGAGTCGCGGACGGTTATTGAATCTCAAAGCCTCGCGGCGCCCCCAGAAGGGACGCCGTCATGGAGTGGATGACTCGGAGCGCTCGTAGCTTAGTAGCAGGCGCGTACCCAGCGGTACCCGTTCCAATAAGTCCGCCAAACGCACGGTCCATACGGATACGGTCCGTAACCGTAGTAGCCGTACGGATAATAATACGGTGCCGCCAATGCGCTGCCGACGATAGCGCCAGCCACGACGCCACCGACGATCGGCCCCGGGCCCCACCAGCGTGCTTCGGCCGTGCCGGACGTGGCCATCGTCGCCAAGCCGATAGTCGTCGCAGCAAGAAGAGCAGTCACAATCTTCTTCATGGCATTACCTCGATAGGGTGTTGATCCTCGCACTTCCAACTGCCCCCATTAGGGTAGAGTTCCAATATCTTCGTGAATGAGGTCTGAACAATGGTGCCCGAATGTGGCCATCATTGGGAAAACATGGCGAAAACACCAAGGAAGCGATCCTTATGTTGTTAACTTACGCTGTCGGAGACATTCACGGCTCGCTCGACAAGCTCAAGGCGCTGGTCGAGGCGTGCCGCGAACACGCCAACGGCCAAGAATTCCGCTTCGTGTTTTTGGGTGACTACATCGACCGTGGGCCAGACTCCGCCGGTGTCCTGCGCTTCATGATCAGTCTGCAGGCCGACCTGCCGAAGCAAATAATCGCGCTCAAGGGAAATCATGAGGCGTGGGCGGTGTCTCTGCTCGACGGCACGACGCAACCGGCGCCCTGGCTGCGCAACGGCGGAGCAGAGACACTGGAGAGCTACGGCGCGAAGGACATTAGCGATTTGCCGCGCGCACATCTCGATTGGATGCGTTCGCTGCGATTGTTCTTCGATGACGGCCGGCGTTTTTTTGTTCATGCGGGCGTCAATCCGGGTAAGCCGCTCGATGCGCAGGACGAACAGGAAATGCTGTGGATCAGGATGCCGTTCCTGACCAACAACCGCGACTACGGCCGTCTGATCGTTCACGGTCATACGCCGTTGGAGAATTCCAAGCCGGAGCTGCGCATCAATCGACTCAATCTCGACACGGCGGCGGCATTCGGCGGGCCGCTGACAGCCGCCGTCTTTGACGACGAAAAGACTGAGCCGCTGTCTTTTTTGCAGGCCAAATGATTGGGCTATGTGAAACGGCGGCGCCCCATGCGCTACGGCCCGATTGCGACAATACGTCGCAGTGTATCTCGCCGCTCCGAGCGAATTCCGGTACGGGATAACTCGTGCCAGAATCTACGTTTTTGGCGCTTTCCGGGCACCGCAAGGCGGTTGCTCTCGAGAAGCGCTTTAAGCAATGCCGGTTCGGCAGGGCTCTTCGACTCTGATGGTTCGCGCTTCCGCAGGCGCCCGCAAAAGCGCGCGGTGGGGCGAGGCAGTTAGGCTCGCGATCACGTCACCTTACGCGATGATATCCGGCGTGAGCTGGTCTTCGATGAAGGTGATGCGGTCGCGCAGCTGCAGCTTGCGCTTCTTCAGCCGTTGAACCTGGATGATGTCGGCGCCTGGCGATTCCTGCAGTGCGGCAATCGCGGTGTCGAGGTCGCGATGTTCCTGCAGGAGGCGCGCAAGCTGCGCCCGAAGCTCGCGTTCTTCCTCTTTCGTCATTTCCGCCTTGGTCGTGCCTAGGTCCGGGCTACGCTGCGGCTTGGCACGGTCTGAGGCCGACAAGTTATGGTGGATTATCGCGGTTTGGTTAACGTCCCACAAGCCCGCCCGGTATATGGAGTAGTGCACAGCGCGGGGGACTTTCGCCGCGGCATAATCGGAGTATCATGAGTTTTTGCGACGCTGGAAATTGCAGTCGGGAATAGGCAGCACATACGCAAGGAGGTAGGCCACATGGCGATTGAATCGCATCTTGCGGAACTCGAAAGACGGCACCAGGCCCTGGAGCAGGAAATCAGCGAAGCCCAATCGCATCCATCTACTGACGATCTGACAATTGCGGAATTGAAACGAAAGAAGTTGCTGGTAAAGGACGAGATCGCGCGTTTGAAGCAGGAAGTGGTCCTGCATTAGCCACTAATTAGCAGATAAGACCGGCTAGTCGTTCCCAGCAAAGCGGGAGCACGCTTCCTTTTGCAATGCACTTGATCGCCGTCTCGACGCTTAGCTGATCGAGATGGGGACGGCGCGTTACTGTCTGCTCTACTCAGCGAACAAGCGTGCGTCGAAATCGAAGCGTCGTGTCGAGACGATCGCCACATCGCGCATGCGCGGATGCGCTGGGTTGAGCATCAGATTCTGTTCTTCCGGAACGATGACGGACGGTGCGGCAAGAACGAAGTTTTGCCCCTCTGCAATCCATCGATCGCCGACCTTGCGGCAGGCAGCTTGTGGATCGCTGGATGACAACATCGCCTCGAATTGGCCGATGCCGATTTCCGTCGTTCCGGCGTCGTCAGGAATGCGCAGACGCACCGCTTCAAACACCGTGAGATCGTCGCGCATGCGCGGCGGGATGTTCACGAGCACTTCAAGCACGCAGAGCGAAAGATGCGATGACGTGTACAGCATCGGAACGCCGCGCGAATTCCAGCGCCCTCCTGCCAAGCTCGCACCTTCGCCGTCGAGAGCGCCGGCGAATGCCGATGGAGTAAGCCGCCAGGCTGTTGGCATCAGCTAAAGACGCCATAAGCGACGCGGGTCAGGATCGTTTCGACCTCGCGCGCGCCAGCGTCGGTTTCGGCCATTTCGATGGGAATGCGGTCGCTCAAAGCCGGGTTCGGATAACTCAGCCATTTGTGGGCGAAATCCGCATCGCCAAAAGTCTTCTCTGCTTCCTCGGTGATGCGGATGAGCCGGCCGATCGCATCGGCTTCGGCGGGCTTTAGCGTTTCGCCTTTGGCCAGGCGGCGGCCAAATGTGCGTTCCGGGATAACGCGGTAGACCTGCTTGGCGCCGAGCACGCCGCGATCGATCAATTTTTTCACGCGGCGGGCCGCGATACCGCGCATGATCTCGTCATGAACGAAAGGGCGCTCTTCCTCGGCCAGTCCGGCCGCTGAGCGCCGCCTTTGTTTCGACTTTGCGCGCGGCATCGGCATCTCCCGTATGTGCGGATCAAATGTAACGCGCTTCGGCAAATGCCGCAACTCGATCGGTAAATGGCCGAAGCCCGACGCCAGGTGAGGGATCTCGTCAGATAGCCTTCGCCATCTCGCGCAGCTTGAATTTCTGCAGCTTGCCGGTGCTCGTCTTTGGGATTTCAGCGAATACGATGGTGCGCGGGCATTTATAGGCGGCGAGATTCTTGCGGCACCAGGCGATCAGCTCCTCGGCGCTGGCGCCCGCGCCTTGCTTCAGTTCGACGAACGCGCATGGCGTCTCGCCCCACTTCTCGTCAGGCTTGGCGACCACCGCGACCGCCTGCACGGCCGGATGTTTGTAGAGCGCGTCCTCGACTTCGATCGACGAAATGTTCTCGCCGCCGGAAATAATAATGTCCTTGGAGCGGTCCTTGAGCTGGATGTAGCCGTCGGGGTGGATGACGCCGAGATCGCCGGAATGAAACCAGCCGCCGGCGAATTCTCTTTCGGTTGCCGTCTTGTTTTTCAGATAGCCTTTCATCACGACATTACCGCGGAACATCACCTCGCCCAGGGTCTCGCCGTCGCGCGGCACCGGCTGCATGGTCGCCGGATCGAGCACGTCGAGCGCTTCAAGCACCGGGTAGCAGACGCCTTGGCGTGCTTTCTTCGCCGCCTGCTCGGAGGCGGGAAGCTCGTCCCATTCCCGATGCCAATCGTTCACGCTCGCCGGCCCATAAGTCTCGGTCAGGCCATAGACGTGGGTCACGTTGAAGCCGGCCGCCTTCATCGCCGCGAGCACGGACTCCGGCGGCGGCGACGCGGCGGTGACGAACTCGACCGTATGCGGCAACGGCTTCTTCTCGTTCGCGGCGGCGTTGAGCAACGTCGACATCACGATCGGCGCGCCGCACAGATGCGTGACCTTGTGGGTCACGATCGCGTCAAAGATCGGCGCGGCGCGCACCGCACGCAGGCACACATGGGTCCCGGCGACGACCGATAGCGTCCAGGGAAAGCACCAGCCGTTGCAATGGAACATCGGCAGCGTCCACAGATAGACCGGATGCTTGCCCATGCCGCAGGTGATGACGTTGGCGAGCGCGAGCAGATAAGCGCCGCGGTGATGGTAGACCACGCCTTTCGGATCGCCGGTCGTGCCAGACGTGTAGTTGAGCGAGATGGCGTCCCATTCGTCGTGCGGCATCAGCCAGGAAAACTCGGCGTCGCCTTCGCGCAGGAAGTCTTCGTATTCGAGTTCGCCGATCCGTTTGCCCGGGCCTTTGAATTCCGGATCGTCGTAATCGATCACCAGCGGCTTCGCCTTGCACAGCGCCAACGCGTCCTTCACCACCTTGGCAAACTCGCGATCGACAATCAGCGCCTTGGCTTCGCCGTGGTCGAGGATGAAGGCGATGATGGCGGCATCGAGCCGCGTGTTGATGGAATTGAGCACCGCGCCCGCCATGGCCACGCCGTAGTGCGCCTCCAGCATCGCCGGCACGTTCGGGAGCACCACCGCGACCGTGTCGCCGCGCGTGATCCCGCGCCGCGCTAGTGCCGACGCCAAGCGTAGGGCGCGGCCAAAAAACTCCCGATAGGTCCACGAGCGGCTGCCGTGAACGATGGCGGTGTGATCCGGATAGACGGCGGCGGCGCGTGCCAGAAACGACAGCGGCGTCAGCGGCCGAAAATTTGCTGCATTGCGGTCGAGACCGGTCTCATAGGGTGTCGCCATGACTTCCTCGCGGCCCGCAGCCTAGCGAAAAGGGGCGACGGCGATCAATGTGGCAAAGCCGTCCAGCCCTGCCAGATCAGCGCCAGCGAAATGCTGAACATCAGCAGATAGGTGATGCGGTAGAACGGTTCAGTCGGTGTCCGCCGTACCAGCCAGATGCCGGTAAAATTTGCTGCGACGGCAAGCGGCAACAGCGCTATCGATGTGGCGAAGTTGCGCGACGAAAATTGCCCGAGCAGAAAATACGGGCCGATTTTCATCAAATTCATGAAGGCGAAAAACATGACCGTCGTGCCCACGAACGTAAGCTTCTCCAGCCGCTGCGGCAGAATGTGAATCTGATACGGCGGCGTGCCGACGTTGACCAGAAGCGACATGAAACCAGCGAGCGATCCCCAGAACATGCCGACGAGCGCATTCGGCCGGCTGGCGTTTTCAGCCGAGCGTAGGAGGTGCGGCCACAGCCACCGGCCAAGCCAGCGGTAGAGCACAAAGGTAAGACCGATGAGGCCCCCGGCAAGCTCGACCGCGGCGTTGGAGACGTAGCTGGCAAACAACGTTCCGGCGCTCATGCCGATGATCGCGCCGGGGATCAGCACTTTCAGATTCCATGCGCTCCAGGTGCGGCGATAGGTCCACACCGATATGGCGTCCTGAGTGACCAACAGGGGCAGGATGATGGCGGCGCCTTGCAGGATCGGCAC
>JASHVC010000676.1 GCA_030039655.1 Xanthobacteraceae bacterium
AAAGCCTAGCAAGCGTAGCCCGGATGGAGCGAAGCGCAATCCGGGATTCGGCGATCAGGCCCCGCATCTGCCCCGGATTTCGCTGCGCTCCATCCGGGCTACAGATTTTTGTCTTCCACCAGCTTGTCGTCATGCCCGCGCTTGTCGCGGGTATCCACGTCTTGTTTTTCCCAAAGTAAGACGTGGATGGCCGGGTCAAGCCCGGCCATGACGTGACGCGGCGACCTGCAGCCTCACCCCCCATAAAACACATTATCGCCGAGGTCCTTCATTTCCAGGATCGCGGCGTCGGGGCGTCCGGCCGGTGGCTTTTGCAGATGCGCTTCGGTCACCTCGCCGACCACGATATGATGGTCGCCCTGCTCCACGATGGCGGTGACCTTGCATTCGACCGCGCCGGGCGCATCGGTCAGGATCGGCGCGCCGTTTGTGCCCTTGTGGTAGGCCTGCCCGCTCAGCTTGCCGTCTGCGACCGTGGTCGGCTTGAAGAAGGTAAAGGCCACACCCTTTTGCTCCTTGCCCAGCATGTTGAGCGCGAACGTCTTCGCGGTTTTGAGGACCTTGTAGGCGCCGGAATCGGTCTTGACGCCGACCACGACCAACGGCGGCGCAAACGCCGACTGCGTCACCCAGTTCACGGTCGCCGCCGCGATGTTGCCCTGGCCGTCGTCGGCAGTGAGCACATAGATGCCGTAGGGAATCATTCGCAGCACGGTCTTCTTGGCGTCTGAGTTCATCGCTTCCTCGCTCGCTCGTTGCGGCGCGACTTCCGCGTGTCGGGGCCGGTATATTCCGCACATTACACTATCGCAAACCGGAGGCGACGATGCCTCTCCCGCCGCGGGGAGAGGCGCCTATCGCTTTCCGCCCGCCTGCCGCTCCGCATACGTATCCACAAGTGCGCGGATCATCCGCTGATAAGGCACGCGACGCTTTCTGGCCTCGCGCTTGAAGAAATCGAGGCTGCGGCGTGACAGCGAGAGCGTCACCTTCACATTATCCTCGCGCGGCACGAGGTCGTCTGGCCGCGGCAGGAAATCCTCGATGACGCGGAGGCGACCAATTTCTCCCGTGGTGTACCTAGCGGTTCTGTTGCTCATAGACTCTTTTTCCCTTGTGCCAATAACCGGCGCCAAAGATGCGGATACGGCCGGCGCGATAAGTGAAACGCACCGTCAAAATGCCATCCCCGACCTTACCGAAGCAGAAATAGCGCTGTTCCGTCCCGCTATGCCCAAGGTCCTCGGCAATGATGCGGCGCGGATCGAAGAAGGCCATTTGTGCCGCCGCGAACGAGACGCCGTGCTTGACGCGGTTGATCCTATCCTTCGCGTCGTCCCATTCGAAAGTCGGCTCGGCAGCCATATGGCAAATATGCCATATCTAGGTATGGCGCAATAGCGGCAAAACAAGCGTAGCCCGGATGGAGCGAAGTGCAATCCGGGACTCGGCGGTTCGGCCTCACGCTCCATCCCGGATTTTGCTGTGCTTCATCCGGGCTACCGGCTCTAAATCACCTTGCACTCGCGCGAGACCTGGGTGATGCCGCCGGCCGCTTTCACCCGCATGTCGTAGGTTTTCTTGGCGGCCTCGCCGCTTCCGGCCGGGCCGAGGGTCATGACGGTGTGGCCCAGCGAAGTGCCTCTCACGCCGGTGACGTTGGCGAAGACTTCGCAACGCAGCCGCACCTTGCAGGAGTTGGTGATGGCAATGACGTAAAAGACCGTGTGGCCACGCGTGATGTAGTCGCCGCTTTCGTGCAGGCAGTCTTGCAAGTCGTTGGGGAGGGCGGACGCTGGCGCTGGCGTGCCGGGGAGCGGATTCTCTGACAGCGCGGGCGGCGTGACCGGCGCTATTTGCTGCGGCTCGCCGGCATCTTGCGCCAAAGCGGCGGCAGTAAAGCCGGCACACAAAGCGATTACAAGAATAAGGCGTTTCAATGCGGACGTGGCGCGCACAGCAGACCCTTATCGGCATGGCCCGAGCTATTGGTCGTCCAGACGCGCCCGTCGGTTCAACGCGGCCGGCTTACTTCCACGTTGCCGCCCGCTTTTCGGCGAACGACGCCAAGCCCTCGCCGGCTTCGGCCGACAGCCGCTTGTCGGCATGGCTTTCCGCAAGGCGGCTCAGGGCCCGATCGTCAAGATTCGCCCAGGCGAATTCGAGGGCGAGCGCCTTGGTTTGCGCAATCGCCTCGGGAGCGTTCTGCAATATCTGCTCGACGATGTGCGCGCCGGCCGCCTGCAGCTCGCCCGGCGGCACGATGTGATGCACGAGGCCAACGCGGCGGGCTTCCGCGGCGGAAAAACGCTCGCCGGTCAGCGCGTAGCGGCGCACCTGGCGCACGCCGATGGCATCGTTGAGCTGTGGGATGATGATCGCGGCGGTCAGGCCCCAGCGCACTTCCGCGATGGAAAAAATCGCGTCCTCGGCGGCGATCACCACGTCACAGGCGGCGAGCAGCCCGGTGCCGCCACCGAAGCAAGCGCCCTGCACCAGCGCGACGGTCGGCACCGGCGTGCAGTTAAGCCGCCAGATCGCCTGGGCGGTGGCGCGCGAGACCGCGATGTTTTCCTCGCGCGACGACGCCCGCACGGCGGCGATCCATTTGAGATCGGCTCCGGCCTGAAAGTGCCGTCCCGCACCGCTGATGACGGCGGCGCGCAGCCCTCGCGCCTTTTCCAGTTCATCGAGGGCCTTCAGCAGCGCCTGGATCAGATCGCCGTCGTACGCGTTGTTGCGCTCCGGGCGATTGAGAACCACATGCGCGACGCCGCGTTCGTCGATGTCGAGGAGAATTGGCGCTGTTGAGTCCGAGGTGGCCATTGGACGCTCCAGGCAATTGCAGCACAACTCTTCTCGTCATACGCGGGCTTGACCCGCGTATCCATGCTGGCCTGCCGCATGGATTGCCGGGTCAAGCCCGGCAATGACGAGGAAAATTGCGATCGATACTACAGCTTGAAAAGCTTCTCCGCGTTGCCGTGGGCGATGCGCTCCTTGTCGGCGGCAGGCACGGGGATTTGGTCGAGGAACGCGCGCGCCTGCGGCATGGATTGATACGGATAATCGGCCGAGAACATAATCCGCTCGACGCCGCCGAGTTCGAGGAACAGATCGAGGAAGGCCGGCGGAAAATTGAAGCCCGAAAAGGTGTAGTGCACGTTCTGCCGCAGATACTCCTTATAGGAGCGTTTCAGCTTGGTCACCGCGGGCGGCATGATGTCGAAGCGCTGAAACATGAACGGCAGCCCTTCGCCCATGTGGCCGATGACGATCTGCAATTGCGGAAAGCGGTCGAACACGCCGCCGGAGATCAGGCGGATGACATGGACCGCGGTCTCGATGTGCCAGCCCCAGGCGCCACCGGCGAGCATCTCGGTGAGCATCGGGGCGAAGCCGCCATAATAGGTGTCGAGCACCGCCTTGGGCGGCGGCGTCGGGTGAAGATAGATCGGCACATTGAGCGCCTGCGCGCATTCGAGAATGGGCGAATAGAATTTGTCGTCGAGATAGCGCCCGCGGCTGTGGCCGTTGATGACCGCGCCCTTGAAGCCGGCGCGCACGCGAGCTTCCAGCTCCGCGGCGGCCTTATCGGGCGCCGGCGTCGCCACGGCGGCAAGGCCGGCGAAGCGGGCTGGATTCTTTTTCACCGCGTCGGCCAGGTAATCGTTGGTGTCGCGCGCCAGCGCGATCGCCTCGGCCGCATCTAGCTGCTCGACGCCCGGCGAGGTGAGCGACACCACCTGCATGTCGATACCTGCGGCGTCCATCTCGGCGAGCCGCTTCGCGCCGATATCGCAAAGCCTTTCGATCAGATTGGCGTAGCGGCCGCCAACCGTCTCGGCGCGATTTTTCAGCTCGCGCCCCGGGCCGTCGAAGAAGCCCGGCGTGGCGAAGTGTTCTTCCAGCGTTATGGTTTTCATATTTTTCACCTCGTCATACGCGGGCTTGACCCGCGTATCCATGCTGAATTGCCGTTGGCCAACGATTCTCGATCAATCGCACATACCAAACTTTTGTATGGATTTCTGGGTCAAGCCCGGCAATGACGAAAGGGGTTACAACTTGAAGAGTTTCTCCGCATTGCCATGCGCGATGCGCTCGCGGTCGGCGGCGCTCACCGGCAAGTTTTCCAGAAACTCGCGTGCCTTGGCCATGGAGCCGTACGGATAGTCGACCGAAAACATGATGCGCTCGACGCCGACTTCGAGCAGGAGATCGAGAAACGTCGCCGGGAAATTGAAGCCCGCGAAGGTGTAGTGCACGTTCTGCCGCAGATATTCGCCGAGCGAACGCTTCAGCTTGGTGAGCGCCGGCGGCATGTTGCGGTCGAGCCGTGGCAGCATGAATGGCAGGCCCTCGCCGAGGTGGCCGACCACGACCTGCAGTTTCGGAAAGCGGTCGAACACGCCGCCGAGAATGAGCCGGATGGTGTGGACAGCGGTCTCGATGTGCCAACCCCAGCCGGGGCCTGAGAACATCCAGCTGACTTGCGGCGCAAAGCCGCCATAGGACGTCTCGACCACCGCCTTCGGCGGAATCGTTGGATGCAGATAGATCGGAGCGGCGAGCGCCTCGGCGCGCTCGAGAATCGGCCAGTAGAGTTTGTCGTCGAGGTAACGGCCGCGATTGTGGCCGTTGATGATCGCGCCCTTGAAGCCCTGCTGGCGCACCCGGCGCTCCAGTTCTTCCGCCGCCTTGTCGGGCGCCGCGGTCGGCAAGGTCGCCAAGCCGGCGAACCTGGTCGGATGCTTCTTCACCGCCTCCTGCAGGAAGTCGTTGGCCTCCTGCGCCATCGCGATCGCGGCGGCTTCTTCCAACTGCTCGGTCCCCGGATACTGCAGCGACAGGACTTGCATATCGATGCCGGCTTTGTCCATCTCGGACAGGCGCTTGTCGCCGACGTCTGAAAGCCGGTCGAAGAAGTCTGCGTCGCGGCCGCCTGACTTCAGCGCCCGCTCCTTGAATTCACGCCCGGGTCCTTCGAAGAATCCTGGGCTCGCGAAGTGCTCCTCAAGCGTTATCGTCCTCATCATTGTTCCTCGGGTCTGCAGCGTTCGCCCGCACGCCTATCTATTCACATGCCGTGCGGTTAGGGGATGACATGGCGCGAATCTGCGGGTAATCGCAAGTCATGCCATCCCGTTTCCGCATAGGCCGCTCGGAGACCGGCCTTGGGCTTTTCGCGATCCGTCGCATCAAGCGCAGCGCCTATATCGCGACCTATCGCGGCCCGCGCTTGACCGCCGAAGAGGCCGACCGGCGCGAAGCGCGCGGCGCCCGCTACATGTTCGAGCTCAACACCCGCTGGACCATCGACGGCTCCCCGCGATCGAACGTTGCGCGCTACATCAATCATTCCTGCTATCCGAACGCCACGCCGGTGATCCGCAAAGGCAAGATCGTCATCGTGGCGCGACGTACGATCGATCCCGGCGAGCAGATCACCTACAATTACGGCGAGGAGTATCTGGCGTACTTCAAGGAGAGCGGCGGCTGCCAATGCGCGGCATGCCGCATCAAGGTGATGGTGCGCCGGTCCAAGTGGAAATCAGGACGGAAGCCGGGGCGAAAGCTGAACGGGCGGAAGCACTAGCGAGCTGATTCCGTTCGGCCGTAATCGCGAGGAGCGAAGCGACGAAGCAATCCGGTACGGCTTCCCGTGCCCCGACTATTTACTTATGCATCTCGTCGCCCGGCATGATGCCCCAGAGATTGGAGGCCGACGGGTCCTTGGCCCACACCTTTGGGCGCTGCGGATTGTCTCGGTGCCACGGCCGCGGTTCGAAATAGCCGAGTTCCTCGTTCATGCGGTCGAGTTCGGCGAACAGCTCGGTGATCAGTCCGGCCGGGCTGCGATGATAGGTGAACAGGTTGTGGCCGATGCCGTGGCGGCCCGGTCCCCATAACAGCTTGTAGCCGTTGGTGCTGAGGAAGTCGCACGCGGTCTGCATGTGGCCCCAATCGCGCAGCTCGAACGCGGTGTGGAAGTGCCGGTTGGAGCCGGTCTCCATCAAGTTGATGGTGTGATGGTCAGGCCCACAGCGCAGGAACGAGAAGAAGTCGGCCATCCAGTCGGATTCGCGAAAGCCGAGTACGTCGCAATAGAACTTGGTGACATGCTTGACGTCGGTGACGTGGAAGGCAACGTGGCCGAGCTTGTGCGGCACGATGCCTTTCGCCTGGAATTTCTGGTGCGAGAAATCGGCGCGCTTGAAGACCTCCATCGTGGTGCCCTTGGGGTCCGCGAAGGTCAGCACATCGGAGATCGAAGGCTCCGGATCCTTGCGGCGCTCGGTCTTGATGCCGTGGCCCTGCACCTGCTTCTCGAACGCGTCGAGATCGTCGCCCTCGCCGATCTGAAAGCCAACGCGCGCGCATTGCGCCTGCGCGCCCCGGCGCAACACCACCGAGTGATGATCGACCGTATTGGCCAGAAACACTGCGTCCTTTTCCTTGGCCGCGACCGTCATGCCGAGAATGTTGGCGTAGTAGTCGGCTTGCTTTTCGAGATCCGGCACTTCGTAGCTGGCGTGCGCGATCTTCTTCACGCGAATCATTTCTAACTCTCCTCTCAACTCTGTTGCTTGCGCGGCGGCGCGCCGAGCACGTCGACCATCCTGGCCACGTCATTGCCGGCGAAGCCCATCTCCATGAAGCGCTCGTAAAGCGGCACGACGGAATCGAGGATCGGCGTCGCCACGCCAACCTCTTTGGCCATGTCGTGGATCATTGGGAAATAATGCTGCAGGCCGGGCACATCGCCCTGCACCGGCTGGAAACGGCGCTCCGCCATCCAGGGCGCGCGGATGCCGAATTGGGTCGAGCCGCCGCTGCCGGTGGCGATGGCCTTGATCATTAGCGGCACGTCGACGCCGCATCTGAGACCGAGCGCCATTGCCTCTGCGGTCGCCGCGATGTTGATGGCGACCAGAAGATTGTTCACGAGCTTGACGCGGCTCGCGGCGCCGAACTCGCCGAAGTAAAGGCACGAGTCGGCGAAGCCGGCGACGACGCGCTCGGCCTTCTTGCACGCCTCGGCATCGCCCGCGAGATAGATCACGCCTTTGCGCGCCGCGACCATGCCGGGCGTACCCGACACTTCGCCGTCAAGGAAGGCGGCGCCCTTCTCCTTAAGCGGTCCGATCTGGCGCTTCTTGTCCGGCACCGGGTGCGAGCCGAGCTCGACCACAATCTGTCCCGGCCGCGCAGTGTGCACGAGCCCGCTCGGGCCGTGCACCGCGTCGTCCAGCGCCTCGGTCGAGGGCAGGCACGAGAACACGATATCGGCCTGGGCACCCACGTCAGCCGACGAGCGCGCCGGCACGCCGCCGATTTTCTCGAATTCGGCGAGCGACGAGCGGCGGTAGCCGACGACGCGATAGCCCTTTTTGATCAGATTCTCGGAAATCGGCATGCCGATCTTGCCGACTCCCACGAAGCCGATGGTCTCCATGAACGTGTCCCCTACGCGTCGTTATTATGTGACTTCGA
>JASHVC010000677.1 GCA_030039655.1 Xanthobacteraceae bacterium
AGGGCTCACCGTGGTCGGCGATGACGCCCAATCGATCTACTCGTTCCGCGCCGCGACCGTGCGCAACATTCTCGACTTTCCCGGCCACTTCACGCCGCGCGCCGAGATCGTCACGCTCGAGCACAATTACCGCTCCACGCAGCCGATCCTTGCCGCCGCCAACGCGGTGATCGATCTCGCCGCCGAGCGTTTCACCAAGAACCTGAAGTCCGATCGCGCTTCCGCCGAACGGCCTTATCTGATCAGCGTGCAGGACGAAGCCGACCAGGCGCGTTTTGTAGTCGAGCAGGTCCTGCACAATCGCGAGTGCGGATTGGCGCTCAAAGCCCAGGCCGTGCTGTTGGCGCTTCTCATCATTCGGGTCCCCTCGAAGTGGAACTGACCCGGCGCAATGTCCCGTTCGTGAAATTTGGCGGCCTGAAATTTCTCGAAGCGACGCACATCAAGGACGTGCTCGCCTTCCTGCGCTTTGCCGAGAACCTGCGTGACCGGGTCGCGGGTTTTCGGGCGCTGCAACTTCTCCCCGGCGTTGGGCCGTCGACCGCGGCGCGCGCGCTCGACTGCGTCGCCGATCGCACCGATCCCGCGCCTGAACTCCTCGCCTTTGCGCCGCCTGCAGCGACCCGAGAAGACTGGCCGGCGTTCGTCGACACGCTGCGGCTCGTGCGCGGGGCAGCGGCCGGCTGGCCGGCGGAACTCGATTTGGTGTGCCGCTGGTACGAGCCGCACCTGCAGCGCTTGCACGAAGACGCAGCCATGCGCCAAGCCGACCTCGTCCAGCTTGCGCAGATCGCGCAGACCTATCCGAGCCGCGAGCGCTTCCTCACCGAACTGACGCTCGATCCGCCCGAGGCCACCAGCGACGAGGCGGGCGCGCCGCTGCTCGACGAGGATTATTTGATCCTGTCGACCATTCACTCCGCGAAAGGTCAGGAGTGGAATGCCGTCTATCTGCTCAACAGCATCGATGGCTGTATTCCGGCCGATCTTGCGACCGGTACCGCAACGGAAATCGAGGAAGAACGCCGCCTGCTTTACGTCGCCATGACCCGCGCCAAGGATCATTTGCATCTCATCGTTCCGCAGCGCTTTTACACCCACACGCAGCGCCGCAATGGCGATCGGCATATGTACGCCGCGCGTACGCGCTTTATTCCGGCCGACATTCTTCACCTTTTCGCGCGCTGCACCTGGCCGCAAGCGCCCGCGGTGGCCGTCAGTAAAAGTACAATGGCCGAGAAGGTCGACATTCCGGCACGCCTGCGCCGCATGTGGAATTGATCGTTTTTTCGATTCCGCAACGCAGCGCGAGTGGGCAATTCGAGCGGCCTTTTTCGGAACTCGTTCACCAATACGGCAATTCCGAGTTTGGGCGGGCGAACCCAATACGAGTTTCCCCATTGAACCTATGTCGGAAACATAACCGAGGCAGCGCCGGCCCGCCGCGAGAGTGCGAATTGGAGAAACGCCATGCAGCGCACCATCACAATGCTCATCGCCGATGACTCCCAAGTCACGCGGCAGATCCTTGCCGACGCCGCGCTGGCTTCGCGATTGCCGCTGCGCTTCACCGCGACCGATAACGGCCGCGAGTGCCTGACGCTGCTTAACGGCGCCAACATCGATCTCGCCTTTATCGACGTGCACATGCCGGAGCTGTCGGGCACCGAAGCGTTCTGGACGGCAAAGAAGCAAGGTCTCAAGACGTTCGTCACCCTGATGTCCACACCGCCGGCCGCCGATGCCGTTGAGATGGCCATCAAGCTGCGGGCCTACGAATTCCTGTTCAAGCCGTTCACGGCCAGCGACGCGGCCGGCATCATCAAGACTTACGCGCGCGTTTCCTCGCCCACCAAGATCCTCATCGTCGACGACTCCATGACCGTGCGCCACAGCGTCCAGGAAATTGTTCAAGGCAGCGTGTTCAATTGCCAGATCACCCAAGCGAGTGGCGGCGAGGCGGCGCTGGAGGCCTGCCGGGCCACGGAATTCGACGCCGTGTTCCTCGATCGCCATATGCCCGGCCTCGACGGACTCGAAACTATGCAACGGCTGCAGCTCATCCAATCGTCGCTCAAGATCGTGATGATGTCGGCCGAGCGCAATACACTTAAAGAACGCCAAGCCATCGAGAACGGCGCGTGCGCGTTCCTGCAAAAGCCCTTCCATTCGGAAGATGTTGACCGCGTATTGCATGCGGCGTTCGGCCTGCGCTCCCCCAATCTGCGACTGCGCAGCCGCGAGCCGTATTTCGACGTGGCCATTCAAGGCAGCACCATTCGTCTCGCGCACAAAACCAGCGGCCACGTGTTCGAGTATCTGTGGTCGCAAAAACCACCTTATCTGCGTAACCACATCGTTCACGCTGCGACCGCCTGCGATATCGAGCCGGCGCGCGTAGCCCCAGCCGCGGAGGAAACAGCCCTGTTGCAACTACGTTCCCAACACCTGCTTGCGGCATAATCCGGCGGGCCGCGGCCCGTTGTGGCTGGCCCGGCGGCGAGGCACAATCTCCCCACAAGAGAACGGGGAGAGACATGCCGAAGACGCCGGACTACTTCGCCGGAAAGACCATCATCATCACTGGCGCCGCAAGCGGTATCGGCCGCGCTGCGGCGCTCATTTTTGCGCGCGAGGGCGCCAACGTCGTATGCGCCGACGTCAACGAGGCCGGTGCGCGCAAGACCGCCGACGACGTCAACGGCAAAGGCAGCCAGGCGCTTGCGCTGAAAGTCGACGTTACCTCGCGCGCGCAAGTCAACGACATGGTCAAGCGCGCGCTTGCGGCCTTCGGCAGCGTCCAGTTTTTGTTCAACTCGGCCGGCGCGGCCATCCGCCGTTCCAAGTTTCTCGACATCGACGACGCGCTGATGGAAAAGACGTTCGCACTCAATGTCAGCGGCACGCTTTACGCCATGCAGGCGCTGCTGCCGCACATGCTGGAGAAAAAGCACGGCGTCATCGTCAACATGGCGAGCATGGCACACCGCCGCGGCGGTCCCGGCTCGTCGGTCCATTACGCCGCCGCCAAGGGCGCGGTGGTGTCCATGACAATGGGCGTGGCGCGCGAATTCGCCACGTCGGGCATCCGCGCGCTGTCCATTTCGCCTGGGCCAATCAAAACACCATTCCAAGACGCCGCCGGCTCGTCGCCGGAGCTGGTGAAGCGCTTCCTCGACGACATCCCCATAGGGCGCTTCGGCGAGCCTGAGGAAATTGGCGAACTCGTCCTGTTCATGTGCTCCGACGCCTGCCCGTTCATGACCGCCGACACCGTCTACGTGAATGGCGGCGGCGGCTGGCGGTAACGGACTTCGTCATGGCCGGGCTAGTCCCGGCCATCTCGATCCGAGAGCACGGCGTTTCAGGAATCGGGATGCCCGGCACAAGGCCGGGCATGACGGTTGATGATAGCAGCTGCATCACGGTGCGGCTTTCTCCTCCGCCAAAACAAGCTTGTCGCGGCTGCGGGTTACGCCGCTGGGCCAGCTCTTGTCGAAATCGGCGATCAGGGGTTTGAGAACTTCATCCTTCATCGCCACATCAAGCGCGGCCTGATCGGCGAACTGATAAATGGCGTAGTGCACGCCTGGATCAATCGTGCTCCAGTAGCGCCACGCCTTCTCGGCTTTGAAATCCTTCAGCGCCCACGGAAGGTGGTCGGTCGAATACCAGTGATCGAATTTCTGCCGCAGCGGTTCGGTCACCACCGCGCGTACCATGAAATAAGCTTTCGGCATCGCGTCGCCTCTCAACACTTTCCCGCTACGGTCTCGCGGCCGTCGGTCTCGATTTGGATGCGCAGCGCCTTGGTGAGCAGGCCGTTGGCGTAGTAGTTGCCGACCGTATAAGTCAGCTCCACGATTCCCTTCGGCGAGAAATATTTCTGCAATTCCGCGAAGGTCAGATCGTCGACGTCGCCGCCATGCGCCATCTGTTCCGCGTAGCCGAGCACGGCGCGGTCCTTCGCGTCGAACAGCGCCGAAGTCTTCCACGCCGGCAGTGCGGCAAGCTGGGCGTCGGTAAAGCCGCACATCTTGAACAGCGGGATGTGCTGGTTGATCTCGTACTTCGAATCTACGATCTGCGCCGTGCGCATGATGGTGAGTTCAATCAGCCGCCGCGGCACCTCGGAATCGAAGCGGATGGCGAACGCCATGGTGCTGGCGGCCTGGCTGAATTTCGGCGAATGGCCCGTGGTGAGCTGCAGGTTGATGACGGCGCCGCCCTGCGCGCGCCGCTTGGCGAACATCTCCTGCAGCACCGGATCGAGCGGTTGGGGCAATGGCGGCAGGCGCGACACCTTTTGTTGCTCGACCGGCAGCTTCTCCTGCGCGCCAAGCGACCCGGCCATGACGAGGCCGAGGAGTCCAGCACCGATCCAGCTCAGTGTTCGCATGACCATTTCTCTCCGGTTTTCACTCGCCCCTGATCCCCGCGGCCTTGATGATCGGCCACCACTTTTCCATGTCGGCCTTGTGGAACGCCGCGAGACCTTCAGGGGTCTGCTGCTCGTGTGACGCGACATCGAGGCCGAGATCGGCGAAGCGCGCGCGCACTTTCGGATCGGCGAGCGCCGCCACCATGGCGCCGTTAAGTTTCGCGACGATGTCGGGCGGCGTGCCTTTGGGCGCGAACAGGCCAAACCATCCGGAGATATAAAGTCCCGGAACGCCGGACTCGTCGGCCGAGGGAATATCAGGCATGGACGCCGAGCGCTGCGGCGAGAGCTCGGCAAGCGCCTTGATGGTGCCCGCACGCACCTGCGGCAGCGCCACGGCGCCCTGCACCAGCAGGAGATCGACCTGGCCGGAGATCAGATCGGTCATGGCCGGTCCGGCGCCGCGATAAGGCACGAACAGCACCTTCGTGTCGGTGAGTTTCTGCAGCAGGATGCCCCCGACCTGCGCCGATGCATTCTGGTTGACGAACTTGGCGTCGTCCGGATGCGCCTTGATCCAGGCCGCGAGCGTTTTCAGATCGTCCGCCGGCAGTGTCTTCTTGGCCACCAGCAGCATCGGGTTGAGCGACACGAGGCCGATCGGCGCGAAGTCGGTCTGCAGATCGTAATTGAGATTGTAGATGATGCTGCCGGTGTGGGTGTCCCACTGGCCGATGTCGATGGTGTAGCCGTCGGGCGCGGCGCGCGCGAGCCGCCCCACCCCGATGCTGCCGCCGGCGCCGCCGACGTTCTCGACGATCACGGACTGGCCCAGCGTTTCGCCCATATGCTGGGCGAGGATGCGGCCGGCGACGTCGGTCGATCCGCCCGGTGGGAACGGAACGATCAGCGTGATGGTCCGCGACGGATAGTTTTGCGCCGCAACCGGCGCGACGGCGGCGATCAGCGCCAACGTTAGCGCGGCGATCAAAGTTCGCATGTTCAATCCTCAAAGACGCCCTTAGGGCGCCGGGGTTGCCAAGGGTTTGCCCTTCTCGACGATGTAGACCCCGACGATCTTCGCCCCGTTCGGGCCGCCTTTGCCGCCGTGCACGATGCCTGCCGGGATATAAAAGCTGTCGCCGGCCTTATAGGTCTTCGGTCCAACGCCCTCGACGTTGAGAACCAGATCGCCCTCGAGCACGTAGTCGGTCTCCGGACCGGGGTGGGTGTGCCGCGCAACGTCGGCGTTAGCTGGAATCTCGACGACCGCAACGACAGTCTCGCGCTCGCCGGGCGGCACATCGAATTTCTGCACGACCGTGCGCTTGAGGCCGGCCGTCTGCGTGCCCGGCGCCTGCGCCAACGCAACGCCGCCGATGACAAGCGCCGCGGCCGCAACTATGATAGATCTTCTCAGCATAGCGTTTCCCCTCGTTATTTATCCGGCGATGATACAGGGACGACGCTGGGGGCGCTACGCAGTTCACCTCATCCTGAGGTGCGACCCCCGACTCGGGGGGAGCCTCGAAGGATGCAGGCCCCGGCGCCTCGGCCTACCTCCTTCGAGGGCCGCTTCGCGGCCGCCTCAGGATGAGGATTACAGGTAAGAGCGCTCGTTCTCGCGA
>JASHVC010000678.1 GCA_030039655.1 Xanthobacteraceae bacterium
GCCAGCGGAAGCTTTGGCGGCTGGCTGAGTGTCGAGCAGATTTTTGTGGCAGTGGCAGTGTTCGGCGTCACCACCGCATTTGAAAGTCCCGCGGTTGCCGCGTTACTGCCCGCGGTCGCGCCGCGGGGCATGCTGCAGAAGGCCACCGCCTTCTCCACCGGAGCATTTCAGGCGGCGATGATCAGTGGTCCAGCCCTTGGCGGCTTCGCTTACGCTGTGGCCTCCGGTGTGCCGTACACCGTGATGACGGCATTCTTTCTATTCGCCTTCGTGCTCAACGGCGCGATCGCCGCGCCCGCAGCGGTTGGCGGAGATGCCCAACCGACGATCAAAGCCTTGTTCGCCGGTGTCGGCTTCGTGCACCGCAATCCTGAAATTTTGGGTTCCATTTCCTTGGATCTGTTTGCGGTCTTGCTGGGTGGCGCGACGGCTCTGCTTCCGATCTATGCCCGTGACATTCTCCATACCGGACCTTGGGGACTCGGCGTGCTGCGTGGTGCTCCGGCGGTCGGCGCGCTACTGATGACGGCGGTCCTGACCCACTACACGATCACCCACCGGGTCGGGCTGCGGATGTTTCAGGCCGTCATCGTTTTCGGCTTGGCGACGATCGTATTTGGAGTGTCACATTCGATCTGGCTGTCGATTGTCGCGCTCGCCATCATGGGCGCGGCCGATACGGTCAGCATGGTGATCCGCATTGCGCTCGTTCAGCTTGCCACACCGGACCAGATGCGCGGACGCGTGGGTGCGGTAAACTTTCTGTTCGTCAACGCTTCTTACCAATTGGGCGAATTTGAAAGCGGCGTGACTGCGGCTTTGTTTGGTGCAATGCCCGCCGTAGTGCTCGGTGGCCTTGGCACCATCGCGGTGGCGTTGATTTGGATGAGGCTGTTCCCCTCGCTGCGGCAAGTGGAGCGGCTGGAATAAGACCTTCCGACTTTCACGCCACTTTGTAAAACTGCAATGTCACTGCCGCGGGTTCACGCTGGCCCGTGCAAATGACAATATGCTTGGTCATCCATGCATAGCGTTCGTCGGTGGTTTCGAAAAATGTAGTGCCGCAGAAGTAATAGCTGCCGGGTTCGACCGATTGGCCAGTCATAAGGGCCGTCATCACTTCGGCAGGGCCATGCCGACGCGCCAGGTTGCGCACATGGATCGTGGCGCCGTCGTCGGTATTCAGCGTGTAACGCGCCTCAAGCTCCGCGACGCCATCGTGCCGAATGAGCTGCCAGTCGGCTCCCGGCAATACCTTGCCACGCATGTCCGGTCCGGAGAATTCCCCGCCGGTGATCGGCACGACGCGTCGTCGGCCTTTGTTGAAGGGACCGAGATCCTGCGGCGTATCGACTGTGACCCGCGCGCCGAAGATAAACTCGAGCTTCGGCGGAAGCGGCTGCGGGTTTGCCATTTCATCCCTCCAATGTCATCGTCCGCGAACGATCCAACATTTACGGACATTTGCAATGCCCATGGACGTCCGCGCTGCCGTGGCCTACGCGCCCGGCAAGCCCTTGGAAGTTACTACCGTCAAGCTTGACGACCCACGCGCGGGCGAAGTGCTGGTCGAACTGAAGGCGACCGGCATCTGCCACACCGACGAGTTCACCCTGTCGGGCGCGGATCCGGAAGGTTTATTTCCTTCGATCCTCGGTCACGAGGGTGCGGGCATCGTCGTCGACATCGGCGCGGGCGTCACGTCGGTCAAAAAGGGCGATCACGTGATCCCACTCTACACGCCGGAATGCCGGCAGTGCCCGTCCTGCCTGTCGCGCAAAACCAACCTCTGCACCGCGATCCGCGGCACTCAGGGCCAAGGCGTGATGCCCGACGGTACCTCGCGCTTCTCCGCCGACGGGAAAAAAATTCACCACTACATGGGCTGCTCGACCTTCGCCAATTTCACCGTGCTGCCGGAAATCGCCGTAGCGAAGATTCGCGAGGACGCGCCATTCGACAAGATCTGCTACATCGGCTGCGGTGTCACCACCGGCATCGGCGCGGTAATCAATACCGCCAAGGTCGAACCCGGAGCCAAGGCCGTCGTGTTTGGCCTCGGCGGCATCGGGCTTAACGTCATTCAGGGCCTGCGCCTCGTCGGCGCCGACATGATCATTGGCGTTGACGTGAACCCCGACAAGAAGACCTGGGGCGAACGCTTTGGCATGACGCACTTCGTCAATCCAAAAGAGATCGGTGGCGGCATGGCCGAATTGGTCGCTCACCTCGTGAACATGACCAAGTCCGGGGCCGATCAGATCGGCGGTGCCGACTACACGTTCGAATGCGTCGGCAACGTCCACCTCATGCGAGCGGCGCTTGAAAGCTGCCACCGGGGCTGGGGGCAGAGCATCATCATCGGCGTTGCCGGTTCGGGACAGGAAATTACGACGCGGCCGTTTCAGCTCGTGACCGGCCGCGTGTGGCGCGGCACGGCGTTCGGCGGCGCACGCGGCCGCTCCGACGTACCGAAGATCGTCGACTGGTACATGGAAAAGAAGATCGAGATCGATCCGATGATCACTCACACCATGCCGCTTGCAGACATCAACAAGGCATTCAATCTGATGCGCGAGGGCAAGAGCATCCGCAGCGTCGTGGCGTATTGACTCGTCGCCTCGCCAACCTCGACCGTCCGCCGTTTATGTGGCACTTTGACCGACGACGCTGAGTTCTGGAGAAGCATCATGTGCGCTTGGGGGCAACTTGTTATAATTGCGTCTTCCGCTGCAGTCATTGCGGCATCG
>JASHVC010000052.1 GCA_030039655.1 Xanthobacteraceae bacterium
AACATCGTATTGCCGCCCCACGACGGCAGTTCAAGCGAATAGAGGAACGTGTACTTGTACGGCCGCGGCGAGTAGCCGGAATCGATATGGAACCAGAACTCGCCCTCACCGAAAGCGCCGATCGGCTTGCCGTCAACCTTGATGTTGGTCACCAGAAGGACCTTGTCAGCGTGCTCGTTAGCTTCCTGCACGGTGCCCTCGTTTCGGCTGCGCAGCGCCTCAGGCGCCTTCTTGCGGATGCCGAGATCGCCAAAATAGGAGGCGAAGCGAAGCTGGTCGTCTTGCGAGACCTGTTGGCCACGGAAAACCAGGACAAGGTGCTTGTTCCAGGCTTCCTTGATCGCGCGCACCTCATGCTCGCTCAACGGCTTTGACAAATCGATACCGCTGATCTCAGCGCCGCAGGCCGGCGACAAAGGCGTGACCCGGATATCGATCGTGTCCTGCATGAGGTTCTCCTCGGCAACGGCTTCGGCTTTGCCGAAGCGTAACGCGGAACTCCTGAGGTCTCAAGAACCGGCTGCACGTGCAGGCGGCGGCAAGCGCATGTGCCGCTTGCCAATTCGCATGGCGAAGCTGGCTGAGGCTCAAGGCAATGCGGCACTGGCGGGCAGAAAACCTCGTGGCCGCAAAAAAATCAGATCAACGGCCGCAGCGGGATTTCCTCATCGAAGTGTTGGGCAATGCGCTCCAGCACGTGCGGATTCGTCAATGTCAGCGTACCATTGGCGCGCGAATACATGCCCATACGCCGCAGGCGCGCGAGTGTCTTGTTGGTGTGGACGAGCGACATGCCGAGCGCGTCAGCGATATGCTGCTGCGTGACCGGAAACTCAAACGCGTCGTTCTCGACGAGCCCCAGCGCCTTCGCCCGCTTGTATAGCGACACAATCAGCGCCGCTATGCGCTCCGCGGCCGTCCGCCGCCCCGTGCTGGTGAGGTTATCGTCCACATAGCCCTCTTCGCGCGAACCAAGCCAGGCAACGTCGAACGCAAGACCCGGCATCTCGTCGAACAGCGACCAGACCCTGCGGCGCGGCAACAAACAAAGCTCCACGTCGGTCAAGGCCTCCACGCCGTACTGTGCGGCTTCAAACATAGCTGCTTGCAATCCCACCAAATCGCCCGGAAGCAGAAAGTTCAAAATCTGGCGGCGCCCATCGGGCAGCGTTTTGAAACGAAAGGCCCAGCCTGAATACAGCGCGTAGATTTCCGGCGTCTCGTCTCCAGAGCGAATAATCTCCGTACCGGCCTTGAGCGCCAAATGATCGCGCTTAACTTCGTTAATGGCCCCCAATTCGTTGGGGGTGATGGGATTGAACAACCCGCATGCCCGGAGTGCGCAATCGTGGCAGGACAACTGCATTTGTATGAACCCCTAAAGCACATTATGAATAAAGTGATCGATGCGCGGTCGGCCGCCTTGTAGATCGGCAGACATAGATCGAGACTGGGCTCTCAGGTGCAAATGCTCAATCATAAATTCTCAATGGGTTGACGCCATCACGTCCAAATAACTCCAATCGAGGGTAAAAAGTTCCGTTGGGCTATTCGTTGCAAAAGGGCGGTGGTGCTACTTTTTCTTTTTGGTGTCCGCGTTCTTGCCGCCTTGCTCACGTTCCGCGGCGTGGTATTTGCGGCGGATGACCGCGAGATCCACCCGCGGCGGCGGCAGCTTGAGGCCCATATCGTCCATGGTATCGGCGACAATTTGCGAGATGGCCAGATTGCGAAACCACTTGTGGTTCGATGGTATCACGTACCACGGCGCGTGCTTTGTGCTGGTGAGAGCAAGCGCATCCTCATAGGCTTCCAAATATTTCGGCCAATATTCGCGCTCGGTATAATCGCTCTCACTGATCTTCCAGCGACGCGACGGATCGTCCAGCCGTTGCCGGAATCGGGCCAACTGCTCGTCAGGACTGATGTGTAGAAAGAATTTCAGAATGCGTGTGCGGTTCTGCGTCAGCATCTTCTCGAAATCGTTGATCAGATCGTAGCGCTTAGACCACACCGCGTGCGGCACGAGCTTGTGCACGCGCACGACCAAAACGTCCTCGTAGTGCGACCGATTGAAAATAACCACCTCGCCGTCGGCCGGCGCATGTTGGTGCGCGCGCCAAAGAAAGTCGTGGGCCATCTCTTCCTTGGTCGGTTTCTTGAATGGAAAAACGAACGTCCCCTGCGGATTGAACCCGTTCGAGAGATGCCGGATGGTCCCGTCCTTACCAGCAGCGTCGAGCCCCTGCAGCACGATGAGCAATGACTGCCGGGCGTCGGCATAAAGCAGATATTGAAGCCGCTCCAGGCGCTCAACCAACTTGGCGGTTTCGTCGACGGCTGTCTCATGCGATTCGTGCTTGCCCGTATGAGCCGGGTCGATTTTGCCTAGGCGGACCTTTGAGCCAGGTTCGACAACAAACTTCTTGCGATAATTCATGCTCAGCTCCCGGTAACGCGCGCGACCGGTCGAACACGCAGCGCGCCGCAAATCGTGGTGTTCCTCGTGGCAACCATGTAGGGTCCGCCCACTTTACCGGGTAAGCCCACGAAGCCATCCATGCCCCCGCAGTTCAATACCATCGTACAGGAAGTCTCAGTCTGGCTGCTGCCGATCCTGATCGCCATAACATTTCACGAAGCGGCTCACGGCTTCGTCGCGCATCTGCTCGGTGATGATACGGCGTGGCGGCTCGGACGCGTGAGCTTTAATCCGCTCAAGCACATCGATCCATTCGGCACCATCATCCTGCCAGCACTACTATTGTTTGCGCGCTCGCCGTTCCTGTTCGGTTATGCCAAGCCCGTCCCGGTGAATTTTCGCGCGCTGCGACATCCGCGGCGCGACTCCATTCTGGTGGCGGCGGCCGGGCCGGCCATGAACCTGCTTCTGGCAACGCTCGCGGCGCTCGCTTTTCACGTGGTGGTCTATATGTCTGGTGTTGCGCAGGTCTTTATTTTTGAAAATCTCAAAAATGCGCTGGTGCTCAACGTCATTCTCGCCGTCTTCAACCTTCTGCCGATCCCGCCACTTGACGGAGGCCGCATCATCGTCGGCCTCCTTCCGGGCACGCTGGCGAGGCCGTTCTCCCGGCTCGAACCCTATGGTCTGATCGTGCTGATCGGTTTGCTCATCGTCCTGCCTTTGCTTGGCGAGCAGGTCGGCCTCAATCTGAATTTCATTTCACAAACGGTCAGACGGGCAACCGGAGCGATAATCGGCGTCATCTTGCTGTTGACCGGCAACTCTTGACGCTCGACTTTGCGGCCAATCAAGCTGTCGTGGGCAAGCGACGCCCAACACCAATCGGCCTGGATCAAGTTCGCGACTGTGAATGATCGACCGCCCCGGTCTTGCTGGCGGCAAACGCACCGCGGACTCTCTCTGGCGTCAGTGGATATTGCCGCAGCCGGACGCCGGTCGCATCGAAAAACGCGTTCGCGATCGCCGCACCGGCGGCGCCCATGACTTCCTCGCCCGCGCCGCTCGACGGCTCGTTGATCCGCTGGACAACGACTGCCGTGCAAGTGGGATGCTCGGCAAACCGTAATACCGGGTAGCTCTCCCAATCGAGACCGGTGACCCCGTTCTTGTCGAACGTCACTTCCTCCTTGAGCATACGGCTGGCCGCCTGAACCATCATGCCGACGATCTGGTTCTCAACCAGCGCCGGATTGACAGTCAAGCCGCAGTCAAGCGCGCCGTAAAGACGCTTGGCGATGATGTTGCCGGTGCGCTTATTGACCTCGATCTCGGCCACGGCAGCGCCATAGGAGACATGGTGCGTGCCAACCGCAATACCGCGCCCGGTCACGATCTCGGCGTTCGACAGCCGCGAAGCGGCCGGCGCCGGCTTCCAACGGGCGGCCTCAGCCGCGGCCTCGAGCACGCCGAGCCAGCGAGTATCGCCCATATTCCTGCGACGAAATTCGAGCGGGTCCATTTTCGCCGCGTGCGCGAGCTCGTCGATGGTTTGCTCGGAGGCGAACGACAGCGCCATGTCCAGCGGCGAACGCAGTGAGGCGCCTTTCAACAAACCCTGCATCGGAACAGCGTGGCTGACGACACGCCGATTAGGAATGCGATACATCGAGCCGGTACTCATCCGATTGACGATGATCGAAAAGGTGCCGGCGGCGCGTTCCGCGGGCGGCGTCAGCATCGCGAGTTCAGTCGAGGTTTCGTTGATGTGCCAACCGTGCTGCCAACCATCATAGGTGTAAGCGACGATCTTGCCTTCGGCATTAATGCCGGCGCGCACCTCCGCGATTTGCGCCGGGCCAAAATTATCCCAACCCAATTCATCGGAGCGCATGAACTGGACGCGCACAGGCCGCCCGGCCAGTTGCGACATAACAGCGGCGGCCTGGGCCGCGTCCTCGTAGCAGCTATGACCGTAGGTGCCCGATCCTTCGTAATATTGGACGCGTACTCGCTCCACCGGCATTCCGAGCAGCGTCGCCAGCATTTTGCGAGAGGCGTAGACGTCCTGTGTTGAGGACAGCACGAGCGCGCTTTCCGCGCGGACATCGGCAAGCGCGCAATTGGGGCCAAACCCGGCGTGCGCTTGGTAGGGAGAAAAATAAATAGCCGACGCAAGATGGGTCGCCCCGGCAAAGCCCTTTTCTACATCGCCGACATTGACAACGACCGTATCGGTCGAGCTTGTCGTGCGTAAGACCTCGGGCAGCTTGCTCTGCTCGGGCAGCGGCGTCGATTTCTCCCAGGCAATGTCGAGCTGTTGAGCGGCCCTGATGGCGTCCCATTCGCGCTCCGCGACAACACCGATGAAGTCGCCGCGGCGTACGACGCGCGCACCAGGAATGTCAGCGATCGATTTTTCGGCGAGGCGCGCAACCTTGGCGCCGCCGCCATAAGCGCCCTGCCCGCGCGGCCGCACGACGCGGCCATGGAGCATATTGGCCACGCGCACGTGCTGTACATGGACGCATTTTCCGGCCGCCTTATCCGGTATGTCGACACGCGGCACTCGCGTGCCGACAAGCCGGTATTGGCTCGCCTGCTTTTTTGGCGCCGTGCCGGTGAATTTGAGATTGAAAGGTTTGTCGCCGAGAAGCTCGCTGTAACTTACCGAGCGATTGGGCTCGCCGTCGATGCTGACGAGCCCCTTGCTAACAACGAGGCTGCCAATCTGTACGCCGAGCCGCGTGGAAGCGCGTTGCAGGAGCGCGAGACGCGCCTCGGCGGCAGCGGCACGCACTTGTGGCCCGCCGCGTTCGATCGAGGAGCTTGAACTCGTTGCCTGCTGGTCGGGCGTTATGTTGGTGTCGAGCCGCACCGCGGACATCTGGTTCATGTCGAGATCGAGCTCTTCGCCAGCGATTTGCAACAGGCCTGTGGTGTTGCCCTGGCCGAGCTCGCACTTGCCGAAATAGAGCGTCGCCGTGTTGTCGGAATGGATTGCGATCCACGAGTCGATCGCGTTCGGGTCAGGCGGTCCAGCAAGATCGCCGCGCGCTGCGAAGGCGGGCGTAACCGGCGCCACTTTGCCAGCCAGATTGAAACCGATGATCAAGGCACCGCCGCTCTTGAGCAAGTCGCGACGGGAGAGACCTCCGGCCAGCTCGCGAACGGACCCGCTCATGGTGTTGCCGCCGCCATGATTTGCGCGGCGAGCTGAATCGCCTTCAGTACCCGTGGATAGGTTCCGCAGCGGCACAAATGGCCATTCATAGTCTGGCGGATGTCCGCTTCGGTCGGATGCGGATTATTCGCCAAAAGCTCGGCGCCCTTTACGGTCATTCCGTTGTAGCAGTAGCCGCAGTGGATTGCCTGCACGTCAATGAAGGCTTGTTGCAGGGGATGCAACGCCGGTGGATGCGCCAAGCCTTTTCGTTCGGCGTACCAGGCGGCGAGGCCTTCGAACGTGGTGATCGATTTGTTGGTCACCGCCGCAACTGGCGTGACGCAAGACCTGATCTCGACGCCGTCGGCGAGCACCGAGCACGAACCGCACTGCGCCAACCCGCACCCGAAGCGCGGGCCGCGCAGCTCCAGCTCATTAGTCAACACATAGAGCAGGGGCGTATCCGGACTGGCGCCGACCGCCTGCACGCGCCCGTTGACTTTGATCTTGAGATTGTCAGCCATTGCAGCAATCCCGGACGTCCGACTAGTCGTGATGCTCGGCAGCTATTCCGCCGCAACCCTTCGTGGACCTCCCACCGCGCCCTCTGTGGTGAAAATCTCGTCAAGGCACCAGCGCGCGACTTCGCCACCGGTGGCAAACCACACCCCGCCGGCCTCGTTCATATGCTGAATGATGGTGCGCAGGGTCTTGGCGCGCCCGGGACGGCCCGAGATGTAAGGATGGAACTGGAACGGGCAGTACGCCGGGGCGATTTTCGATTCGGCGTGAAATTCATCAAACATCCCCTTCCAGATCACCAGCGTGTCGTGCGGGTTGCCGGCGTCGTTATTGCGATGTTGGTAGGTTCGCCCGTCACCGAATGGTTGTCTGGGCAGCTCCACGAGTCTGTGCCCGTTCGCCTCCCACAGGAAGGGCAGGTCATGGGAGAACGAATTGCTGTTCCAGAGGAAGCCGTGCTCCATCAGCAGTTCGAGGCTGTTCGGGCTTTGCGTGCAAGAGCGCCAGCCCATCGGTCGCTGCCCGGTGCGGCGGCGGATCATGTCGATGGTCTTGCGCATCACCTCCCGTTCCTGGTCCCGGGTGAGATTGCGCGCGACTTCGTGATGGTAGCCGTGGCCGGCGATTTCGTGACCCTTGCCGACGATAGCTTGAACCGCGTCAGGATAACGCTCGGCGATCGCGCCGCAGGTGAGAAACGTCGCCTTGACGCCCTCCTCGTCCAGGATCCGCAAGATGCGCCAGATCGCCGTGTTCGGCCCGTATTCACACTGAGTGTATTCCTCGTGGTCGCGCGTGCCGTCGGGCAGCGGCCGCACGTCCTCACCGCCCTGGAAATCGAACGTCAGCGTCACCGCCACCCGCGAATTGTTCGGCCAGTGAAAGCGCCCCTTATGATGATGTTCTTGCAACATGATTCCCGGTCTCCATTCACGTTGGCCGAAATCTAAACGAGACGGCCAGCGCCGTCCACGACCGCCGACCATCCGCATGCGCGATTTGCAATCGGGGATGGCCAGCGGTGCATCAGTTCGGCCACCTCACGGGGCGCAGCGCAACGACCCGTTCCAATCGCAATAGCCGTAACCAATGTGGCAGCAACCGAAAGATGCCGGCGAGCAGAAGTAGAATTGGTAATCGATGCCACAATGGTTCGCGCAAACCCAGCGGCCGCGAATAAAGTCGCAGTGGTTGCGGAAGTGCGGCGGCAGCAATGAGGGGTCCTGCCAATCCACGCGTACCAACGGCACCTCGACCGGCGTGTAGTTCAATTCCCCGGCATGCGAGAGCGACGACCACGTGAGGCCCATCACAGTGGCAAGCGCGAAAGCCGATATAGCGGCAAGGCGTGAGGCCGCTCGGCGCAAATCTGCGAGCATTGTTAGCATGAATGATTACCCCTCTGGTCGCTCGCTCATTTCGGAAAGAGCCTTTTGCGAGCTGTTGGGTTGCGAGTTGCTCGGCGGCCCCGAAATTGGCGGCACCGCCTCCGCCACTGTCACCGACTCGAATTCAACGGGCGACCATACTTTTATTGAGCGAGCATCCTTGACCGGCAAGTGAATGGTGAAGCACGAGCCTTCGCCTTCGTGGCTATTCACCACAACTCTACCGCCATGGAGGTCGACAACCATCTTTACGAGATGCAGACCAACGCCCGTTCCGACGATACCGGAAACGTTGCTGCCGCGATGATAGCGCTCGAACAGCTGATCCAGGTCACTCAAAGGGATGCCGATGCCATGGTCGGCGATGGCGACCACGACTTCGTTGGCGAATGTCTCGACACTGACTTCGATTTCTCCGCCGTTCGGAGAATATTTAATGGCGTTGGAGAGAATGTTGCTAAAAACCTGAAACAACAGCTTCGAGTCGCCAACTATTGGTACGGTCTTGGCGGCGAACCGCTCGGCGATCTGCGCGCCCGGCGCCATTTCGCGATGTAGCTGGCAGACTTCATCCAGGAGCGAGACGATATCCATTTCAGTAGGGTGGAAATAGACCCCGGCACCGCCATCGATCAGCCGCGAAGAGTTAAGCAAATTCTCGATCAAGTGCGTCATCCGCAGCACCGCACTGCGAATCTTTCCTGCCCGCTCTCCAATTTCCGAGGGCCGGACGAATTCCCTCACTTTCTCAAGACGCCGCGCATGACCGTCGATGACGGTCATCGGAGTGCGAAACTCGTGCGAAGCCATGGACACGAAATTGCGCTGCTGTTGGGCGAGACGTTGCTCGTTCGCCAACTGCTCCTCAAGCATGGCGGCTTGGCGGGCCAGCGTGCGCTGGCTGCGCACTAACTCGACGGCGTTGTTGCGAAAGACGACCGTCGCTCGCGCCATTTCGCCGATCTCGTCCTGCCGCTCAGTCTCCGGGATCTCGATTTCCGTATCGTTAGCGGCAAGCCGGTGCATGCGGTTGGCGAGATCGAGCAGCGGATCAGAAATGGACCGACTGATGTGAATGAGAACGGCGACCACCATCACGCCGGCGATCAACATGACCACCAAGATGAGCCAAACGGCTTGCCGGTACGCTACGCCGAGGCGATCGCTGGCCACCTGGGCGTCCGCAACCGCACGGTCGGTGAGCTGGCCGAGCGTGTCGCTCGCTGCATTGTAGGCGATGCGCGAGGAACCGTTGTAGATCGCCAGCGCATCGGGTTTGCGGCCATCGCGCGACAACTCCAGCATCTCGTTGACGATCGCACGATAACCGGTCCACCTCTCCTTGAACCGGCGATACAGGTTCTCTACGGCCTCATCATGCCGGATGTGCTCGAAGCTGCGCTCGGCCGCCGCAATGGTGCGGTCGAGCTCCGCCATATCCTGCTCGGTCGCCGCGGTACGCTCCGGGTCCGAGGACAGAAGGTTGCTGCCCTCGATAGCGCGAAAGTCCGATGTGAAATTGTTGAGATCGCCGAGCGCGCGGGTGGTGGGCAACCAGATCTGGGCGACATCCGCCGACAGCAGATTGAAATTGCTCAGACGCCAGATGCTGAACATCCCCAGCACGGCAACCAGCGAAAAGAACAGCAGGAATACCGCAGCGAGATGGGAGCGAATCGATTGCGGCTGCCGCATCAAGGAGACCATCAGATGCCAAAAATATTCCGTGGCAGTGGCATCTGTCACTTGTACTTATACAGGAGGCCTGGGCCGGGTGAAACTAGCCCGTAAATTGTTGCCCGAGAACGTCTTTTTCGGGTAAACAGGGACTCAAAATTCGGCCTTTCCCAGCGATTGCCCGTTTGCATGCCGGAACCGCCAAAAAAGATCCTTTGCATCGAGGACGACCGCGAGACCGCGGCCTTGATCGCCGAGGAATTGATCGAGCGCGGCTATGACGTAACTGTCGCCCATGATGGGCGCGAAGGGCTCGCGGCCATCCTCAAAACCATGCCCGACCTGGTGCTATCGGACATCAGCATGCCGGTGATGTCGGGCTTCGAACTGCTGGAGCGTCTGATCGCATTGGCGCCGCGATTTTCCAAAATGCCCTTCGTCTTCCTCACCGCACTGACCGACAGGGAGAGCGAATTGAAGGGCCGCCAATTGGGCGCCGACGACTACGTCACCAAACCCATCGATTTCGATGTGCTCGCAACCATCATTAATGCGAGGCTTGCCGGTATCGCGCGTAGCGCCCTATGGCCGAAAGCGATCGAGCTGAACGATCGTGAGGTCGAAGTTCTGACCTGGGTGGCGCGAGGCAAGACATCGATGGAAATCGCCAAAATACTCGGCCTGACCAAACGCACCATCGATTTTCACACCGACAATGCGCGCACCAAGCTCGGCGCCGCGACCCGGACCGAGGCCGTCATCAAGGCTGCAAATGCGCGGCTGATCGAGCCTTGAGAAACTTACTGCGGTTGAAACCATCGTTTAGCTGCTAATTTACGCAGAGGCTATTTCACGGAGCCGTATAGCGTATGATTTTTGTATTGGTTTCATGCGATAGACATCGCCTATTATTGCCATGCCTGGAAGGGAACGATCCAGGCTCCAGGTGCCTTAATGCCTTTTACCCTCCGGCCATTCCATTAGGGCTGGGGCTTTTTGTCGGTACACGCTCGCCGCTATGACAGACTCCAGATGGGTACTGCTTCTTGGTGCCATTGTAACACTTGTGGGGCTGATACTAAGTTCGCTTCCGATGGCAATACGCTCAAGCGGTGGAAATACTCAGGTGTCGGGACTTATTGTTTTAGCGATAGGTGCCGGCCTGTTGGTGGCGGCAATAACAATCAACCGCCGACCTTAGCCCGGCGTCAAACTGTCGGTCGGCGCGTTATAATAGCGCCATGGCTGAATTTGCCGTTGGAAATGGCAGTTCGGCACGTAGTTGAAGGACGGCAGATCGTTGCCTGCCAGAAGCGCGACTAACTCGCGAGCCATATCGTACATTGGCATTCCAGCTTCAATCCTGACCAAGCCGCTGACCTGGCAGGTAGCAACGCCTGCGCTATTTCTATCATGAGCGCCGCGCGCTACGACGTGCGGCTCTCTCGACGCGGCGAATGTAGAACGTATTGAAGATCTCGGGGTCTCAAGACCGATCGTGTAGCCGCGTGGATACCTGCGAGCTCAGTTCGGCAGGCGACCGAGGAGGCGGCCCGCAACCGCCGAACGCTCTGTGCTGGTTTCGTAATTGCGCTGATCCGCAAGCCTGGTTCGGCACTGAACGTAGCTTGGCGTGTCGGGTTTGAAGCCATAGGAGCGGCACTCGGCGTCATCTTTGGCTGCGTTTTCCACGTCTACGGCCATCTGTTTAGCGTCAGCTTCCTTTTTCTGATCGTATGCACGGGTTCCGGGCTCGCAATCGCTGTGCCAAAGCCCCAAGGAGCAATCAAGTGAATGATCCGCACAGGCGACCAAAATGAACATCACCATCAATAGGGACGCTACACGGTGCACGCCACAACTCTCCTCCGACGCGAATAAGCTAACACCGGTTTCTGATGATTCTAAAACGTAAATATGTCTCAAAATAGCTTGTGTCGACGGGAGCCTTTCCGGGTATGCGTTCGCGCACGCGTAAGGATCCGAGAAATGTCCTCAACGTTCCGGAAGTAAAGCCAGGTAGCTGCTCGCGTAAGACGTCGCCCGTAGTATGATCCCGTCGCCCAGGTAGGAGCGCAGCAAGCAGAAACCTTTAGTACCTTGTCGGTCCACCCCAGTTGAACCGCCAGTTGAATCCCGCCCTGACCGTGCTGCCCCATTCGCGAGCGCTGACGCTCTGCGTAGTCGGGTTGTCAACGACATAGGTAGCCGTGCCCAGGTCGTAGTACAGCCACTCAGCCTTCATCGTCAGGGTCTGGAATATCGGTGCTTCGATACCCAGCCCCGCCATATAGCCGACCTTGGTGGACGTGGTCCCTGTGGTAGCGCCGAGGACGGTCTGGTTTGTGACGTTGGCCCAGGCCGCACCGCCGGTGGCGTAAATAAGGAACTCGTTCCACACGTAGCCAAAGCGAGCCCGGCCCGACCCTAGATCACTCAGCTTCGATTGGCAGCTGAAGGTGATGACCGGACACGGAGTGGTACCCGGTGCATTGGTCCAGTCCCAATCGGCCTCGAGCCCGAAGGCCCAAGAGGGAGAGAATTGCCAGTTGTATCCGATCGTGCCACCCGCCAGTGCACCATCGGGGGTGAAGCGGAACGGGGCGGGCGCGGGGGCGCCACCTGAACTCGCTGTTGCAGGCGTGGCGCCTGTCACGTCGTACTGGAAGGTCGTCTCATCCCATGTCCAGCCGGCGTTCACACCGACATAGAATCCGGTCCAATTGTAGGCGGGCTCGGGAGCCGACGGCGCCTTCACTGGCATGTCGGCCGCTAGAGCCGGCGTTCCGACGAGTGCGGCGATTGCAACAAGGCCAACCAGTGCTTTCTTCATGACGCGCCCTTTACCTACTTCAATCCGATACATTCGATCCGATGGGCTGTGTGCTGACTAAGCCCGACTAGTAATGGGCCGGCCCTGGCGGCCCCGACGGGAAGTGCCAGTTGACGCCCGCCTTGTACATGTCGCCGGATTCCCGCGCTTGCACCAACTGTGTCGCAGGATTGTCGACTGCGTATGTGGCCGAGGACAGATCGTAATGAATCCACTCGGCCTTGAGTGAGACCGAAGGCAAAACGGCGAATTCTATTCCCGCGCCCGCAGACCACCCCGCTCTCTCGTCGGACGCGCTGTTGACGGGAGTGCCGCTGTTTGGCTGGCCGACGCCGGCGGTGTTGACGGACCGAATGGTGACGTCGGCAATGGCCAAGCCGCCTGTCCCATAGATCAGCAGCCTATCAAACGATAACCCTACTCGGGCGCGGAACGTGCCGATGTTGGTGATGTGGGTTTGGCAGCTAAAGGCTGCACTCTGACAGACCGTGTTACCGTCGAGCGGGCCCATGTCGAAATCGGTCTCAAGGCCCGTAACGATGTAGGGAGTCCACTGCCAATTGTAGCCGGCAGTGACCCCGTAGAGCCCGCCCTTAAACGTATGGTTGTCCGTCTCGATCGGCGCACCAGAGGTCGCGGAGAAGTACTGCCAATCGGTCGTCCCGTTGCTTCCGCCACCGTTCAAGCCAAGGTAGATTCCTTGCCAGTTCCACGCAGGCGCCGGAGCCGGAGCTGGCAACGGTGCTTTCACGGGCATATCAGCAGCACTGGCGCCGCTAAGGGGCTGCGCAATGAGCAGTGAAGAAAATCCGAGAACACCAAGAAACCTACGCAACATGACACACCTGTTTGCTAAACCTTCATGATCGATCAGCCCCACAGGGCGTGTCACGGTCCCCACGGCCAGAGCTTGATGTTCAATCGGGCCGTGATCGATTGGGCGCTCGTAGTGCCAAAGCCGCAGAAGGCGCACGACACGACCGTTCCGGCATTATCCGACAGGTTGGTGATGTTGCTGGTGGAGAACTGATAGTACTTGTATTCGAGACCAACGCTGAGATGGCTGAACAGCATGTACTCCAGCCCTCCGCCGACGTTCCATCCATTGAGCCAGCCGGTATGGCTCAGAGAAATGCCAGGAGTGACCGTTGGATTGAGCGCGCTGAATTCCGCTTCGATCGCCGCGTAGCCACCCTTGCCGTAGACCAGAAAGCGGTTGAATGCGTATCCGATTTCGAGGTCGGCGGTTTGTGGATTGCTCAAAGTGGTCGTCAGCAGTTGATTTGGAACGGCGGGAGAGGCCTGCTGCTGACTCAAATTGGACGAGTTGGCTTCGACCTCCGCACCGAGCACAATGTTGCTGGGGGATTGCCAACGGAAGCCGAACTGCCCGCCTGCAACTGTGCCGGGCGGACTCGCACTGTAGGTGTTGGTCGAGCAAGCGACGACGCCCTCACCGCTGCACCATGACGTCGTGCCTTCGCCCCAGCCGATGTTGCCGCCGAAATAGAACTCGGTCCAGCTATAAACCGGTCCCGGCGGCGGTGGCGGCGCCCCCATGTCGGCGGCCAGTACCGGTGTGCTCAGAGTCGCAGCCAGAGCAGCAACGCCAATCAATCTATGTTTTTTGGAGAGGCTCGTGAAAATGCAATCCGGGAAACGACTCAATACCGGTGGTACCGCCCCGCTGCGGCCCCGAAGCAAAACTCTCATGACCCCACCCCATGCACTATCGCAACTAAAACGCCACTCGTACCTTCGCTACCGGCACACGGCGTCGCGAACCCAGCACCTGTGATTTGTCGGAGTGGAACTCAAAGAGTCGATATTGCTGGAAGCGATTTTTAATATCCAAAAAATATCTAACCACAACGTCCGGACTGCTGTTGCGTCAGCATTCATCACTTGAATTCGTCGAAGCTTAATAAGGCTGCGATTTTCCTTTCCTCCCCAGGGCCTCTTCCAAGTCGGTCAAACCGCCTCGGAAAGACGAGATAATATCGCCGCAACAATGGGTTACGCCGTAGGTTGGCTACTTTCACGCAAGTTATGTCGGTAAAATGTAGCAGTTCGGTCACAGTAATCAAAATAAGACGGCAATTCGGCGCACCTATTGAGCGACCGTAACCAGCGGAAACCCGTGGATTCTCAAGCTCAATCAGACCCGGCCATCAAGAGCTTGCAACCAGCAGATTTTTGCCGGCTCTGCGTGCGAGCCGTCATCGTGGCCAACCCGGGCGTCCGCTTTCACAGCGGGAACTTAACCAAATTCCGAAGCGTTCCGGCCAGCCGTGTGATGACCCGCGCACGATCGCCGACGCGTCCCAGGCACACGTCGACGCGTTGCCGCGGGCGAAGAGTCGGCTGCGCGCGGTAATCAACGCGTGTGCTGGGCGACAAATCCAACTGGAAGCGGGTCAGGATCGCGGCAAGAGCGATCTTGACCGCCGCCGTCCCAAACCAATAGCCGGGGCAAAGGTGCGGTCCTGCGCTGAACACCGGAAATTCAAACGCATTGGGAGTGATGTTGAACCATCGCTCGGGGCGAAACATGTTGCCGTCTGGAAACATTTTCGGCATGCGGTTGGTGAGAAACGTGTTGATCATGACCCGCGTGCGCTGCGGAAGGCCGTACCCGGCGATCGCGGCGTCGCGTTGCGCGACCCTGATCTGCAGAGGGACGGGCGGCAGGATGCGCATGGATTCCTTGACCACGGCATCGAGGTAAGGGAGTTCGCCGGCGCGATCCAAGGATGGCGATGTGCCGCCGAGTTCACTGCGCAACTCATCACGCAGCGTCGCCGCGACGCGCGGATGTTGCGTGAGCAGTAACAGCGTCCATGTCAAAGCGCTCTGGCTGCCCTCCGATGAAAGAGCAAACAACGAGGCGATATGCGCAACGAGAGCCGCGTCGTCCGGTGCGTGTCCGGCGGCGTCCGGATTGTTGATGATGATCGAAGCAAGGTTGCGATCATTCGGATGCCCGCGCTTGGTCGCGGCCCAATGCAGGATATGCCGCTCGAGCTTCGCAGCCTCGCGCACGATCTGGCCGTAGGTGGTGAAGGGCAGGTTGATGGGCAAAGCGAATGCGCCCGGGCCCCACTTGAGCTCCATCACGCGGCCGGCAAGCGTGATGATTGCGCGGGCCTGCTCGTCGTTACCACCAAACAGAAGCTCAACCGAAGCGTTTTGCATGATGCGGCCGATTGCATCCCAGAGATCGATGATTCCGCCGCTTGGCCATGACGCCGCTTCCGCGTCCGCGATCCGCGCGAGGGCCGGGCAAAGTGCCTCGGCGCTCGTTCGCCGCAGCGGCGGACCAATGAGCTTGCGGTAGTATTCGTGCTGCTCGCCGGTTAGGCGCGGCAGACCTGCAATCATTCGCCGCGCCGCCGAGTTTTTCGGGCCGCCCGGCAGTACGCTCACACCGCGCCACGTTTCCGGGTCGGTCAAAATTTCGGCGTTGAAGGCTGCACCGGCGGTGAGCACGAGCGGAATGCCCAGCGTCAGCGCTCGCGCCCGTTGGCTGAACGGCAGCCCCTCCGCAAGAATGACAAACGGCCCCCATGTGTCGAACGCCGTGCGCGTCGCCATCAAGGGGTCGCGTGCGAAGCTCAAGCCAAGCCGCAACGCCGTCGGACCAGTCAACCGAACGGGCTTCACTGCGGCAGCGGCCATCGGACCCGCTCTGGGATCAGAGACTGAGGACGGAGACTTCGGTCAGGAAGCCTTGGGCTCTGCATTGTCTGCCGCTGTAACACGCCGGGCGGCAAAGCAATGGGAGAAGACGGCAGCGGGGTGCTCGTAAAGCTGCCAACGACCTTCCCGCGGCCATAGGGCGGAAAGCTCGTTCCCGGTGAAGCCGGCGCGTGCGCTGGTCACGGCGTCGTGAACGGTCACGTCATTGCATCCGGCCGCCCAAAGCATGCGGCCCGATTCCACAACGAATTTGGCGCGCCGCGGTTCGCAGGCGACCGCGAGCCAGGCGCGCTCAGCGATGCGCACAAACAGCCGTGCCAGCTCTTCGCCGCTGAAGTGGTGCAGGAACAAATTGGCGGTGACGGCATCAATGGGCCGCGATCGTACATCGGCGAGAAATTCGAAAACGTCGGCGGTGACGATCTCGGGGCGCCACTGCAGGGCGGCAAGGCTCTCGCGGGTTGCTTCGCTGATGATGTTTTGCCGGTCTTGCAGGATCACCGTAACGTTGCGCCAATGGGGCGCCAGCCGGCGTGCGACCTGGACTGTGAACTGCCCATCGCCGCAACCGATGTCGGCGATAGTCAACGGCTGCCGTCCGGCTGCGTATCTCCTCAGCGCTGACGCCATGGAGGCGGCATTGCGCATCCAGGCGTTGACACGCGTGAGGTCGCGGCGCGAGCGAATGGCGCGGGGATCACTCGCCGGCAGTTGATCGAGCAGTTCGGGCTCCACGCGGCGCGGAAGACTCATGAGGCGCCGACGGCGAGATCATCAGGCTGATGCACGAGTTGTGGCGCTGCTTCTTGCAGGAATTCCGCCATGAATCTGCGGCCGTGCTGCGGCCACTCGGCGATCGCCCTCGGCCCGCCGACCAGCAGTACATAGTCGTAATGGGACGGCCGGT
The DNA here is from genome assembly GCA_030039655.1 of Xanthobacteraceae bacterium. The sequence continues at coordinate 16,615 of JASHVC010000052.1, forward strand.
CGCCGGCCATGATGTATTGATAATGGACGCGGAAGTGATTCCAACGAAAGCGGCTGTAATCGTCGGGCGCGATCATGTCCTTGAAGGCGATGTTCCAGAGCAAGGGATTGCACCGTTCGTAGCCGACATCGAGGCCGATACCGTCGACTGGATCGAAGTTGGCGAAGCACAGGACATCCTTGCGCGATTGACAGTCGATCCAGTCGAGCGCCGGCGCGGTGGCGAGCCGTGCGATGATATCGCGCATTTTCCGTGCGGCCGGATGCAGCGCGACCGCGGGCATCACCGAGCCCAATGTCAAAAGAACTAGCCGCGGTCCGTTGCGACCAAGGTGGGGATCGAGCTCCAGCGCCCGATCTACGATGGCCGCAGCGATGACGCCACCGGTGCTGTGGCCGACCACCGCCAGCTCATCCGCCTTGCTCGCGCGGGCCACGGCGACGAGGTGCCGCGCTCCGATGTCAACGGCACGATCGATCCAAGTTTGTTGGCCGCGGCCGAACCGTCGCAAGGTTTTCCAACAGGAGCTGATCTGCACAACGCGCCAGCGATCGGCGATCGGCCGCAGCGTCACCAGTGTCGCAAACGCGGCGGCCAGCGACACGGCGATGCTTGCCGCAATTGACCAATCAAAAAACGTCCGGACCGCATGACCGGCCGCGAACGCAACAATGACCGCAGCCGCGAGCCAGGTCAGCAGCAGCGACTGAAAGTACAAAAGGTGCAGAGCGAATCGCCATGAAGCCGCAAAGACCCGAAACATTACGCCGCTGAGGAGATCGCCGCCAATCCAGCCGAGGGCTCGCAGCAACTGCCATCCGGTTTGTTGCTCGATGTCGGAGCGGATAAAGTTTTCAAGACGCAGGAAATCGTAGTGCGTGACGGCTTGCCAGTGCGGACCGTACAGGTCGACGCCCCAATGGGCAAAATCCTCCGAAGCGATCTCGATCGGCTTCAGCTTCGCCGAAACCGGCCACAGCCTTTCAAATTGATGGCAGGTGCGGCGGAAGAGGTCGAAATAGCCTTGCGCGCCGCGCGGATCATAGCCCGAAACATAAAGGATGTGCCGCCGCTGAATCGGGCTCACACCAACATCAAACACGTTACTCAGACTCTCGCGCACAACATCTTTCATGATGCAAATTACATACCGCGTCATTCATTTTTTGAATCGCAATCAGATTCTGAGGTTATTATTTTGCTACTATATGTGCGCTCGATTCATCGGCAGTCAGATCACTCGGTATCGCAATTTTGCTGCGCTCGTAACATCACTTCGAGCGAAGGATGTGGTATTCTTGCTTGGCACGATAGCGCATCAGCATATCGCGGTATGAGCGGTGCTCATTTGTAGGACCGTTTGGTTGCCGACCGCCATCAGATCCCGATCATCTTTGTTACTACCTATTTCGAGGAACGGACGCTTGTCCGGGGTCATGGAAGCCGGCGCGGTCGGCTTCCTGCGCAAGCCGTTCGCCGACGAACGCCTCATCGGGCGCCTTGATCGCGCGCTGGGCGCCGGCGACCCAAAGCAATAACTGGCGGCCGTCGCGCCCCTTTTGATGTGCTCAAGGCGTCGACCGGGATGTGCTCAAGACATCGACCGGCGGAGCGCCGTGCCCGCGCCTTCGGCCAGGCGCGGCTTTGCGTCCGTATGGGGTTAGCGACCCTACGACGGCATGCCCTTCCAAATGGGAAAATCTGCCGAGCGCCGCCAGTAGTGTGTGCCTTTGATGCCACACTTCGCAGGAATATAACAAATCCTGCCTCGAATAGATTAAAAACTATGCAAATGCATTTGAATTGATCTTGGCTGACCAGTATTTGCTATCAAAAGTATATGAGTCAGAAGCGTCTTCGCTCTGCTGAGTTTAGTTGTGTTGGTTCTGTGCCCGGTCCTCGCGTTTGTCGGCGTCCGAGTACAGTTGGGGACAAGGGGCAAGTAATGAAACGAGTTGCGTACCCACTGGCCATTTTGGCCAGTTTGACTGCGTCTTCTGCCTTCGCCGCTGACATGCCGCTCAAAGCTCCGCCTGCGCCGCCAGCGCCGGCGCCCACGCTTTGGGATGTGGTCGTGACCACCGCGCTAATGTCAGACTATAACTTCCGCGGCATCACACAGTCGAACCATAAGCCATCGGTCCAAGGCGGCTTCGAGCTCCGCACGAACTGGACGCCGACGTTCCAGACCTACATCGGCACATCCGGCGAGAGCATCGACTTTCCCAACAATGCCGCTGCCGAGATCGACTTCTACGGCGGTATTCGGCCGACGTTCGACAAGCTCGCGCTCGATTTTGGTGTCTGGTACTACTATTACCCAGGCGGAAATTGCTACAACACCGCGGCGTTCTGCGGCAGCAACCTAGCTGGCAGTTTTGTCCCGCCGACGCAGCTGACGCTTGCTCCTTTCAGCGGGTTCGGCAACGTCACCAAGGCTGACGACAGCTTCTGGGAAGTGTATGCCAAGGCGAGCTATGCCTTTAACGATCAATGGACCGTCGGCATTCAGGAATGGTACTCCCCGAACGTGCTCAACCTCGGGGCATGGGGCTGGTACACAACCGGCAACGTGACGTACACCGCGCCTTCCAACCTGTTCCAGAACGGCCTTGGAATGTATGTATCGGCCGACGTCGGCTATTGGGACCTCGGCACGAGCGACGCGTTCTACGGCAACACCCCGTACACGAGTTACCTCAACTGGGATGCCGGTATCGGCTTCACGTGGAAGGTGCTCACGCTCGATTTGCGTTACTACGACACCAATTTGAGCAAGTCGCAGTGTGACGCGTTCACCAGCGCGCAGAACGCAAGTTTCGCGCTCGGCAACGTCACGGCGCAAAACCCGAGCGGCGGTGGCACCGACTGGTGCAGCGCCTGGTTCATCGCGAAACTCTCGGCTTCGATCGACTTTAACACGAACCTGAAATAGCGCGGATATATATCAGGGTCGGCGCGGGCGGTGACGGTAGCGTCACCGCCCGTTTTCATTTGAGCTTGCGGGTCGAAGTGCCCCGCCAGAAAGCGACAATTCGGACTCATCACGCCCAAGTTTTGTCAGATGGAGCCTTGTCTGATGAAATCTCGGCTTCCGCACGCGCGCCGCCATCGGTGCCGGTATCGAGCCGATAACCGACGCCGGACTCGCTGACGATTAGCCGCGGTTGCGTGGCGTCAAGCTCCACCTTTTGCCGCAGCTTGCGCACCAGGATGCGCAGATACTGGATATTGCCGGCGTGGCTACCCCAGATGTCCCGGATCAGCTGCTGATGGGTCACCACCAACCCGGCGTGGGTGGCAAGCGTGTGCAGCAGCGCCTGCTCCTTGCGAGTCAATTGTACCCGTCTCCCCTGCAGCGTGACTGTGCGCGTTACCAGATCGATGGAGAGCGGACCGGCGCGTACCACAGGGGCTTTGTTGCTGCCCCGCAGATGGCGACGCAACGCCGCCTCGCACCGCGCCAGCAATTCCGAAATCCCGAACGGCTTTACCACGTAATCGTCGGCGCCGAGCCGCAGCAGCCGAACCTTTTCATGCTCGTCGGAATGAATGGACAAAACGATGACCGGAATATTCGACCAGGACCGGATACGCTCAAGCACCTCCGACCCTTCAAGATCGGGCAAATTCAGGTCAAGAATAATCAAATCCGGCTTACTGACGATGGCCGCCTTAAGGCCGGACGTCGCGTCTTCCGCCTCGAGTACGGTAAATCCATGAAGCTCGAACCCGGCTCGCAGGAAACGCCGGATCTGCGCTTCGTCGTCGATGACAAGGATATTAGTCATCGACCGCGCCCGCTGGCACGGGGTTCTCTTGCGTCGGTATGGGCAGCCGAAGAGATATGGTCGTGCCGAGATTGGGCCCCTTGCTGTCGGCGTGCAGCGTGCCGCCGTTGGCGCCAATGAAGGCGGAGGCAATCCAGAGGCCAAGGCCCGATCCCGGCCCCAAGGCGGACTGCCGCTGGCCGCGGAAGCTGCGTTTGCCCAATTGCTCTTTCTCCTCGGCCGTCAAGCCGCTCCCTTGGTCGGTCACCGACAGTATGACCTGACCATCCTCGGAACAGCTCGTCACCTTGATGGCGCTCCCCACCGGCGAATACTTCGCGGCGTTCTCTAATATTTGTCCGAGCGCCTGTTCGACGAGAACGGCATCGACATGCACCAGGGGGATGTCGCGCTGCAGATTAATCGTGACCCAGTGCGAGGCGAGCCTGCGTGCCTTTTGCTTTAACACCGCGTTGACGATGTCGGTCGGATCGGCCCACGTCAGCTGCGGTTGGATTCCTTGGGCGCTGATACGGGTCGCATCGAGCAGATCGCAAATCTCGCCGTCGAGTTGTCCCGCCTGATCGTGAATCGCTTCAATCAGATCGTGCGACTTGCGATCGTTGAGGATGGTCGGCATCTGGTTGAGCACACTACAGGTGCCGAGGATGGACGCGAGAGGCGTACGTAATTCGTGGGAAACGCCGCCGATCAGCGCGTCACGCAGGACTTCGGTGCGATAATCGATGGTTGCCTGCTCGATCGACTCTTTGATTTTGAGATGTTTGAGAGTCGCCATCGCCTCTTCCAGCAGCACGTCGATTCGCCGAGCGACAACTGCAGTTCGCTCGCCTGAGTCGTTGGCGAGTTCGACTGCTATGGCGCCATAGCCTAAAATCTCTGGCGCAATGATCCTTATCAACCAAACCTTGCCGGTTGATGGATCGACGGTTGTCGAAGACGCTGAAGTGTAGGCTACCGTGTCCGCGCCGATCAGTTTCACCGCTTCCCGTCTGATCTCCAGTGGGATCGCTGCTGCGTCTGCCGACGCGCTGTTTTCATCACGCGACGAAGCGATCAGCAAAGCCCGGTAGCCAAGCGTATTCGACAGGTAGTCCTGGACAGCGAAAATCAGGTCCCGGCTGGTCAGACAGGTAGCAAGTCCCTGCGAGAAAGAGTGCAGCTCTTTTATCTCTTTGGCACGACGGTTCGTGGTCTCAGCCTCGCGCTTCAAGCGAGCCGCAAGGTTGCTGGTAACAACAGCGATCAATAGGAACAACGTCAGATCGATGGCGTCCTGGGGATTATTCAACCAAAAGCTATACAGAGGCGGATAGAAGAAGAAATCCGCCGACGCCGCGCCGGCGACGGCCGCGACGACGCCGGCCACAATGCCCCACTGCGTCGCCGCCACCACCACCGGCAGCATATAGATCAGCGAAACAAGGTTGAGCTGCACGAAGTAGTTGATGACCACAAGAGCGATCGTAGCCAGCCACACCAGAGCAAGCGTCGCCACCAGGGGAAGTGCGCTACGCGCCGCAAAGTCGATCCAAATATTTTCCTGGCGAACCCGTGCCGTGCGGGCGTCGTCATTCGGCAACTTCGCAGTCAGGTCGCGCAGATCGCGTCGCTCTTCCAAAGTTGACACGTCGTTGCCTTTTCGAAAGCGGTCAGACCATCCTCCCTGCGCGCCCGGCCAGCATTAATTACATTGAGGTTCTCGCACATCTCCATAGGAAGTCCAGATGGCTTTGGGGTCTGCGGCATAGACAAAAAATAGCGCGATGGCCGCTTCTGAGGTAAATTGCGCTGTTTTCCCTCGCCTTGGCAAAGCCGTGCATAGTTTTTCGCCACCATCGGTATATTTCGACAATTGAGCGCGATAGGAAGCTGCGAATCACTCACGGCTGCAACACGAGCACAAGGGCCACGCCAATTCTTTGCTCTACGCCGGTACCAGCAACGGCGGTCCATGACACGGACCCGCGGTTCCGAGTGAGTCCAATCACCTTCCGCCGTTGCCAGCCACCAGCGTTCCACTGCAATGCAAGAACGATGCCTAGGAAATCCTGGTCAGACCGCTTCCAGCATAGGCCGGATCAGAAGTGGATGATGATGTCGCTCGCGGCAATGACCGCCCAGTCTCTCGTTGGTGCAATCGCAGTCGGAACGGCGTCAGGATTGCCGTTGAAGGCCGCGTTGTCGAGCGAGCGGTAGTAGCCGATTTCCGGACGGAGCTCGATCTGCGGCGACAACCAATGCTGCCAGCCCCAAGCGATGTCGACATAACGAGTCGGTACGCCAGTGCGAAAGCCGTTGTGGTCGTCGAACCATTCGGTGCGAATGCTGAAGTTGTTGAGCTTGTCGGGCGAGTAGTTGATGTAGAGTAGGAATGTCTGCGCATCCGCCGTGCAGGTGAGCGGCGCTTTGGCGCTGACGTTGTTCGCGGTGCCGTAAGTTCCTCCCCAGCTGCTCGGCCCGCTACAGAACGCAAAGTTCGGTCCGTTGAACGGTACGTTCGCCCCGCCCAGCGGATCGCCGTTCGCTGCGATAGCTGCAAGAGCGGTGGGATTGCTGTAGTTGGGCACGTTAAAGGAGTGGATGTTCCAGGTCTCGAAGTCCCAATGCCAGTAGTTGTCGATCTTGTGGTAATAAGTCAGACCGAGCCATTGCAGATTGTTGTATCCCTGCTGACCGCTATTGATGCCGTCGGCGACGATGTTAACGTCGTCATTTCCGTCATTGCTGGTCCATCGAACACCCATGGTGAGCGACGGGATCGCCCCGGGATCCTTCTGGAAGAAGTTGGCCGGGAAGAGTGGGTTTGGATCCGGATTTGCCACGAGGACATTGTAATGCCAGGGCGACGCTTCGGTACCGACTGTGGACCCTAGCTGCAAAATCCAGTTTTTATTGATCGCCAACGTGGCCTCTACGCCTTCGTTTGTGTAATTGTCCCACGTGTAGGTCAGCGAGTGCACATAGGTGTAATTGTTGGGTGCCAGCTGCGCCTCGATGTCCGGGATCGAAATAAAGCGACCGATGCGAATATTAAGGCCCTGCATTACCGGGTAATACAGGTCTGCATACAGCATGGGGATATCGAACCCGTCGTTTAGGTTGGCCCGATTCAAGGTCCCACTAAAAAACCCGTAGGCGTATGTGTAACGGTAGTCCACACCGTAAATAGGCGCGAAGCGGAAGCCCCAGTCGAAGTGATCATTTTGAACTTCATCAGGCACGCGCTCAAAGTAGAGGACCGCCTGGTCGAGCTGGATGGCGTTTGGAGTGAAGTCATACGAAACCGGCAGATTGCCGCCAGGTTTGACGTTGTTGCTGCTGATGTTGCCTGCAGGATCGATCCAGCCATAGACCTGGACGTGGGCGGCGTTCATGGCCTTGCCCAGCTCGGTATTGCCGAGTGCGACCATCAGCGGGCTGTCGACCGAGTTCGGTAAAGTCGAGCCGATGTTCTGCGTGCCGCCGTAGGGCCATTCGGTGAATGGCATTGGTGGTGAACCCTGCGGCGTCGGGGGCTTCACTGCCTCCGGCCGCGAGCCGGGAGGCGCTTTCGGGTCAGCAGGCGCGACCGCCTTGCCCCATTCGAGCTGGTAGTAGCGCGCGAACCGCTCGAAGAAATTGTTACCGAGGTATGTGTCCAGACAGCTGTAATCGAGGTACGGGTCGCACTGCGCCGGTTTGCTCTTCAGCTTCGGCAGCACGCAGTCGTAATCGACCCACGGGTTGCAGGCTTCACCCGTGACCGACGATTTTCCGAGAATATCTGATGCCTGAGAGGAATTTGCCGAAGCTGCGACGGCCAAAAGCGATACGCCACACAACAACACCCACTTCATGACCCCACCCCACATTTTCACTGCCGCAACAAAAGCAACACACGCGACCGCGCACTGCAGCCTCGCAAACCCAGCACTGTGATTTGTCGGAGTGGAACTCAAAGAGTCGATATTGCTGAAAGCGAGATTTAATATATAAAAAATATCAACGCAGGCCTGGATACCGGTTCGCTGCTCGATCGCGCGTCATTTGAGTTCGCTGAAGCTTAATAAGGCTGCGTTTTTCTCTATCCTTGTGACAGCCCGGAGAAAGTGCTGCGATATTCGAAGGAATGTCGAATAGAACAAATTAAACAATTAGTTAGACCTAGCCATCAAGACAATTGGTTAGACAACGAGTCAAAAATGTAGCACTTCGGTCACAGTAATCAAAATTAGGCTGCAATATCTGAGCGATTTCATCCACGACCCCAATGCCCTCATTGGCTATGCCAGAGGTCGTACGACCTCTCACCTTTTTCGGACCAAACTATCGGAATGATCACCTTGGCATAAGCTGCAGGAGAGTAGTGGCCGAAAGCGGCAGGTCCGGTCATTCGTGCCTGGTGGTGCGCGATCGATTGGCTTGCCGAGCGTAACGTACTCTGTGAGATCAATTATTTGTCGTCACTATCCGCGATGCGCAATTTCAGGAAGCGCCTTATTCCTTTGCTGACTGCGCCTGGCGTATCAAGAAAACGCGATAATACACGTGACTGCTATTACTAGCCGCGTCCTTTGTGGCGCTGCTGGCGGAGATCATCGATCTTAGAGGCTAAATTGCGAATGTCGTTTTTAAGCGGCTGAAAGAACGAATCGCAGGCGACAATGGCGCCAACGACCCAGGCAACTGCGATCCAAAGGTCGTCGGGCTTGGTCATGAACCCATAATCGATAAGCCCCAACAGTACCGCGCCCCCGACCAGCCATCGAAAAATTCTTGCGGCTTTGCTTTCACCGGGATCAAACACACAACGCTCCCACCTTGAAGGCCCGCATCCGAGGTCAATCTACTTCGATCGATCGCCCCCTGGTATGTCAAGTGTATCGTCCCTTAAGAGAATCCTGGCGGCCTTCCGGCGCTGCTGCTGCCTGTCGGGTCTGCTACTAGGTGGGTGGGTTTTGGAGCTGAAGAAACGGCGCCTATAATTTTTTTTCTATTATAAGTTCGAAGAACAAATCTCGAATGTATATGCCCACCGCGACTAGGATCAATTTGGATCGCTAATTCACGTCGCGGGCTCGGGCAGAGTGACATGTCGCTAATCGGGGAAGCCGCACGAGATGCCGAAACGGACGCCGCCCCCAAGCCTGAGGCCGGCGACGAAGCAAATTCGACTTTCCGTTTTGTGCCACGGGAACTCGCCGGCAAATCCCGCAAGCTGATCGAAAGCTACCACGCCATACACGGCTACGGCTGTCTGCCGGACCTGCTCTGGCACTCGGGCGCGCGTGACATCATCGAGTGTAATCGTGATTTGGCGCAAATCTTCCGGAACGCGTCGAAATCCCGCGGGGCCAAACGCGCCAACGATTCGCTCCTGCTCATCGCCACTGTCATCTTCTCAATTGAAGCGCTGGCGCGCGATTTCGCGGGCTGGGGGAAGCGCTTTCCATCCGCGAAGCGCGAGGCGGAAAAGCTGCTGGGCGACGCGCCAACAACCCAACATGTCTGGTTCATGGACATGTATCTGTACCCCTCGCTTGGCCTTCACCGTGAATGGGCAACCGAGCTTACTCCCTCGTAGGGGTACGTCGGCTTGGCGCGCGCAGTGTCACGTGTAGCAATTTGATAGTTAGCCGAGGTTGACCGGCCAATCAGTCGAGCTTGAACGCAGAAAAGATCATGCTCGTGACCAAGGCCTCGCCGTTCGATTTATGGATTACCAGGCCCAGCCCTGGAGCGGACCCCGAATAGATCATCTCGACTTGATCACCCTTCCGGAACTCGGACACACCCTGGCACAGCAGGAGAGCAGTCGATCCGGGCCCACTAATGACCTGCTGGGTGTCCAAATTGTCCAGGTCTCTGCCGTTCACCCGCATCCACATGCGGACGTATCCCTTGGCCTTGCCACCAACCTGGGCAGCGGCGAGCACGAAATACGTGCCGTCCGAGGCAATCGTAACGACGCCATTCTGATTGGTCAGGCCATTCGCGGCGTCTGTCAGATTCAGGGTGACCACACGCGGGTTCGTATCGACGGCCAGTTGTTCCTGTGTACTTGACGCCTGCAGAAAGGTCCCTGCGGCTGCGGAATCCACCAAAGTCGACAAGAAGCCACTCGCGAAAACGCCGCACAGAGTCACGATCAAGATAAAAATTCGCATCGACCGTCTCCTGTCGTTCTTTCGCTCTCGCCTGCCTGCATCTTCAAACGTTCCGACTATGAACTCCCCACACTCAACGCTTCTGGGCTTGCAGTTCTCGAAGGCTGAGGCCCCCTCGACCTATTGCTCGCTGGGGCTGCCCCTTTGCAAAATCAAGGCCAAAAACTTGAGAATGATGGATGAAATTTTTTTACTATCTGAAGATGCGCCAGAACGAATAAAAAAATAACTCGGGAGACCCGACGAGGATTTGCAAGGCCGAGCGCGCCTTGCACCAAACCGCAATCCTTCAAACGGCGGCGCACGCGTTGCGGAAGGGTCCCCTAAGGCACTTGATGACAAGTGGCCGAGGTGAGGATTGCATTGACCGCGACCAAACTAGCGACGACCAGTGTCGATGCTAACGCCGCAGCCATCCGCCCAACCAGAGATAAAGAATCCAGAAAGCCACAATGGCGGCCGCTAGCATCATCCAATTTTGCAAATGGAGACCGCGAATAGGAAACTCACTGACTAGCCAATGTCCAAAACCATCTCGCATAGAAAGATATTTTATAGATATTTTTTTCCGACGCCAGCGCCAAAAAGCTTGAGATGGCGGACATAAGCAACGCGCGGTGCCCTGCGCGCGGCTGGTGCGGAAGCTATTAGAGACAACGATATCACCATTTTCTCTTTCTGGATGGCCGCATAGCCGCAGGGCAGCAAATGCATCTCACACCGGCGCTTGCACCAGCGCGAATAGATTTTCGAACGACCAAAGCTGACCCGTTCAGATACGTGGAGCGGCACCAACCGACATGCGGATGAATATTTGATCGTCTGCACCGTTCTTACTCAATTCAAAAATATATTCCGCTTTATCCACCAGGATAGCTTTCTCATAATCAATCGTCCGGGAGTCGTGATCAAATAAAAGGGGCTGAAGAAATGAGTCGATCGGTATCAGTTTACATCGCTCTTGGCATGATCGTAAGCGCCGCCGCACCGAGTGAAGCGGCAGTTCACAAAGCAAGAGTCCATCACCCCATCAGTGCCACGGCGCCGCAGCGGGTCTGCGACTGGGTCGGCATCGGGGGCCGCTCCACCTATCGCTGCACGACCGTTCAACCTCAGCAACAGGCGTACGTCGATGCCGCTCCGCATCACGGCTGCGATTGGGTCGGCCCGGGCGGCCGCGCCATCTACGTCTGTCGATGAAAGATTTGTAGACCTTCCGGATCTCCGGGCATCGCGTGATCGCCCGACAAAGCTGAAGGGACCGGCATGGCGCCCGCGTCCACTCCCGGGTTTCTTTCCAGTTTCTCGACCGCCGCCCGGAGATCCTTCGAACAAGGCTTGCCTTTTCAGGTGATCCGCGGGCTCGCCACAGACAATCGGACGCTGCGGCACATAGGCCTTCCTCGCCGAAAGGATCGCGACGGGGCAGCGTTTAGTTTTACCGGACTCGTTTTGGCACCAACGGTCCTCACGCTGGCATTGGTGGCGCTGGCTACGATCATCATTTTCACATTTCGCGATCTCCTCGATACTCTCAACCTTGTCTCAATCGTTTATTTGCTTCCCGTGCTGATGGCCTCAGTGTGGTGGGGCATCTGGCCGGCAATGCTCGCCGCGGTCGCGGGTGCATTGGCAGCTGATTTCTTTTTCTATCCGCCGCTCTACAGCTTTCAAATTTCGGATACGCAGAACATAGCAGATCTGGTCGTCTTTCTGATCGTCGCAGTGGTAAGTGGGAATCTTGCCGGCAGTCTGCGCCAGCGCGAACGCGAGCTTCAGGATCTCTATGCCTATTCGAAACAACTAGCCGCGTGTTTCACAACAGCCGATTTGATCCGTGCAACGCAGGACCATCTTTCTAAGTGCCTCGGGCATTCGACGTTTTTGATTGCTGAGAGATCCATCGAGGATGATTCTCCGGAAGGCAGCGGCGTGCCGAAGGATCTCCGGCACGATGCCGCGGCATTCATAGCAGGCAACGGGATTGCGCCGCACACCATTCTCGACGGCTTTACACAACATGCCTGGCTGGTACGCCGCGTGCCACTCGGACCCACCGACTACGTCGTCTTTGTCGATCTGGGGAAGGGCGCGGTCGGCGCCAAGCTGAAGCTCGATCGGCGCATCGATGCCATATTGACCGAGACCGCAGAGAGCCTTGCGCGCCTCGACCTCGAGAAGGCGCTCGAGGAGTCAAGAATGCAGGCCCGAGCGAACGCGTTGAAGAACGCACTGGTTGCCACCGTGTCCCACGAGTTGCGCACGCCGCTGGTATCGATCTTGGGAGCCGCCAGCGTACTCGAACAAATCCAGTGGATTAAAGAAGACGAGCGCGCGCGATCGCTGGTTGGAGCGGTTCACGGGGAGGCCGCGCGCCTCGACAGTGACATTCAGAACCTCGTGGACGCCGCCCGCATTAGCGCCGGCGTGAACCATCCAAATCGGGAATTGACCGATCCTGTGGACATGGTTCATGCAGCGATCGAGCAAAAGAGCGAACGGCTCGCCGCGCATCATCTCGAAGTCTCACTGGCGTCCGATCTCCCCTTTGTCAGCGTACAATCCGCGCTCGTCGAAAACGCGCTTGCTCAACTCCTCGACAACGCGGCCAAGTACTCTCCGGCTGGGTCGACGATCGAACTCGAAGGACGCGCCGAGCGTGATTGGGTGATGTTGTCGGTCACTGATAAGGGTGTCGGGCTGGCGCCGGACGAACGACAGCGCGTCGGCCAACGGTCCTTTCGGGGCGTGCGCCACGCGGCGGCCGTTCCGGGATCAGGCCTCGGCCTGTGGATCGCCAATACATTCGTTACGGCAAATGGCGGCAAGCTGGACGCCGAAAGTGCAGGGCCGGATCTCGGCACCACTGTCCGCATTTCGTTGCCGGCGGTCGGCGATGGAAGCCAGCGCGTGCGCCGGTTACGACCGCGTTAGGCCGTTCGAATATGGAGGAGTCTGCGTTGGTGACTTGTGCAGTCACCAGACGACCACAAGGAGCACGAGCCCAATGGGGATCGCGGCAAGTCCGAGATAAAGCCAGGTCCGATAACCATGGGCGTCTCTGGGCCCATAGAATAGCTGTGCAGCAAGAAAGATGCTCGCAATAATGCCCAATATCAGACGGACGAGGTCAGCTGGCGTATCGTCGACCGTCCAAATCGTCTCGTTCTGCGGCATGGCGACCCGCAACGTCACCGCAATCAGTAGACAGATAAACGCGGTTCGCAGGAGAGTCGCCGCAACACGCAGGCGGGATACTGGCTCAGGAGCGGACAATTCGTTTGCTCCAAAAATAGCGAAAAGCGCAAAAAGAATATATATTTAATAATTAGAGAAAGCGAGTGCCTTTTGACTGCGACTTGCCCGCGGGCTGGAGGGACAATTGCCCAACGGCCCGGCGTGGCACAGTAATGGTCAGGGGCTGAAGTCGGCCAAATGTTGTGGCCGTTGCTGGCTTTACCAGATGCCTAGGATGCAAATCACGACGAATGGGACTGCGGCGAGCCCGAGATAGAGCCAAGTGCGGTAAGCGCCCGGGTCCTTCGGAACGACAAACAACTGAATCCCTATCCAGACACCCACCGCCAAGCCCAGCGCGAGCCTGATTAGATCACCAGGCGCCTGGTAAGCCGTCCAGATTGTGCTGCTCTGGGGCATGCTGACATGGAAAATTACGACTACAAGGCATGCGATGAAGATCGTGCGCAAGAGAAAGCCCAACTTGCGCTGGCGCGGTGTGATCCTGGAACCCGGCGCCTTTGCGCCGGCAGGATACCGACGGCGCTCCCATTGATCGGCGCCAACAGGCATCCACGACATTCGTTCCTCCAACTTCTTTTTGGAGCCCTTCTCTGGGCTCTCTCAAATTAAAATAGGCGTCTCCTCACGAAAAATAAAGATTGTATATAAATATAGGGTGCGGTGCATATAAACCTCAGGTGACTCGAAGCCTTCTCTTATAAAAATGGTGTCGAATCATGCATTTGCACACCAATTCGCCGTGAAAATAGGCACAAATCCAAACCGCACAGTTTGGCGGCCAGCCGTATATTTTTCTAAACACGAGAAAAGTGACCGCACGAAATCAATGTTTCGGCCGGATGGTCGCTCCGTTGATGCCAACGGCGACATTTTTGGCCGGTCCGCCGAGCGTGGCTGCGACGAAGCCGCGGCGGACGAAACCGCTTCCATTTAGCGCCGGGCGACCCGCCCCAAGCCCGATCACCTGAAAACCCGGATGGGAAACAGCAAGGTGGTCCGGGCCGGGATTCAGCTTGGTGGCGTCGTTGCTAGCGGTTGGGCTATTCGGTGCGGCGTCTTTCGAGCGAACGAGCGCGGCGCTATTAGCGGGAACGACGCTTCGCGGCGCGACGGGAAGACCGATGGCATTACGCGTGATGTACCCGGATTTTCCCGGAGTGAACGCGTGCCACACGGGGGAATACCTGGAGCCAATCGGTCCGATCTTGCTCTTTGTTTGCCGGACTGTGACGGACCCCGCGCCGTGCAAACGGGGCTGCACGGTAATGCGCGTATCGATCGGACCGAGATCTTGCGGATGAAAGTCCGGCGCGTTGGCTTCCTTCGCGGGCACGCCCGGCCGGGTTTCTTTGCTGTCACCGCCAGGCTGCTTGCCGCCCTTTCCGGTCTCTGCCCCGATAAACGCATTGGGCTGGAAGCCATCGGTCTTGACGGCGTCGCGATCTTGCGGCCGTCGCGCGCCGCTAGCAGCATCACGCTTTAGCACCAGGGCCGTAGTGCTGGCCGGCACGACATGGCTTGCGTGGGCCCCATGGGGGTGATGCGGGCGGGCATCCGCCGCGAAGCTGACCAACATCGCCGACGCACCGGCGAATACGCCCGCGAGAAGGCAAAAGCCACCCGGTGAGATTTGCTTCCTGGCCATCGGGCGATCACTCAGCCGGCTGCCGGGCATCGGATGCCCCTTCGGGCGCGGGCTCTTGTTGTGCGCGCAAGAACAAGGTCTGCAAAGCTGGCACGACGACCAGCAGCATGATCGGCCCGATGAGCATGCCGCCGACGATCACGGTAGCAAGCGGCCTTTGCACCTGGCTGCCGATGCCGGTTGAGATTGCGGCCGGCAGTAAGCCGATAGAAGCCGACAGCGTCATCATCAGGATCGGGCGCATCTGCTCCTGCACTGCGTGGAACATTGCTTCGATGGGCGGTATTCCGGTTCGCGCGATTCGGTAATACCCATTAAGGATGAGGATGCCGCTCATCACTGACACGCCGAACAGCGAAATGAATCCGATCGCAGCCGATATGCTGAAGTCCAATCCGGACACATACAGGCCGACAAGACCACCCGATATCGCGAACGGCAGGCCGAGCAGTGCCAAAAAACTGTCCCGCCACGAATTGAACAGCCCATAGAGCAGAATCACAATCAACATGAGAGTGACGGGCAGAATAACGGCGAGGCGCTTCTTGGCTTGCTGCAGCCACTCGAATTCGCCTGCCCAGTCGATGCGATAGCCTGTCGGAAGCTTCACGTTGCGGGCAATACGTTCTTGCGCCTCTGCCACCGCACCTGCGAGGTCGCGGCCGCGGACGCTGAATTTGATCGGCACAAAGCGCTGGTTTCGTTCGCGGAAAATATAGGACGCGCCGGTGTCAAGGGAGATTTCGGCAAGTTCGCTCAAAGGCACGTAAGCATTGACGCCGTTCGAAGTCTGGTAACCCACCTTAATATTGCGTACGTCGTCGATGTTGTCGCGATATTCTGAAGCCAGCCGGACAACAACGCCGAACTGCCGATCAGCCTCGAGCAGCGTCGTGGCGGTCGTTCCTCCCAACGCCGTTTGGATGACCGTATTGACGTCGTTAACGCTCAGGCCGTAGCGCGCGGCTTTCTCTCGATCGACCTTAATGTTCAGATTCGGTTGCCCAAGCACCCAGAACGCACCAAGGTCGGTAATTCCCTGCACTTTCGCTATCTCAGCCATGGCGGCCCGAGCAATCTTCTCCAAGGTCGCGAGATCGGGACCGATGATCTTGGCGGAATTGGCGCCCTTAACGCCCGACAGCCCTTCCTCGACGTTGTCTTGGATGTACTGCGAGAAATTGAAGTCGACGCCAACGAACTCTTTGCTGAATTCTGCCTGCAGATCTTCGATCAGTTTCTCTTTGGTGTAACCTTTCGGCCACTCGTCGAACGGCTTCAGCGGCACAAAGAACTCGGCATTGAAAAAGCCCGCTGCGTCGCTGCCGTCGTCTGGGCGCCCGTGCTGAGAAGTGACCGTGATGACCTCCGGGTGGTTGAGCAGGATATGCCGAATTCTTGTGACAATGGGCATACCGGCCTCCAGCGAGATCGTCGGCGGCATGGTCGCGCGAATCCACAAATTGCCTTCCTCAAGCGTCGGAAGGAATTCGCTGCCAAGCCGCGACCCGAGAAAGAGGCTGACGAGCAGGAACACCGAGCCGATGGCGATTGTGACCTTCCGCTTCTGCAGGGACCAGTGCAACACTGGCACATAGACGGCGCGTATGCCGCGCACGACTATCGTTTCTACCTCGCTCACATGTTCGGGAAGGAGTAAGGAGGCGAGGCAAGGTGTGACCGTGAAGGTCGCGAGCAGCGCGCCAATAAGTGCGTAAGCATAGGTCCGCGCCATCGGACTGAAAATCTGACCCTCGACTCCCTGCATCGTAAAGAGCGGGATAAACGCCGCCACGATAATCGCCGTCGAGAAAAAAACCGCCCGGTCGATCTGCAGCGCGCTGATCAGAATGATCCGCAGCCGGTCGGTCCAAGCCGCACTTTTCAATAAATCGGGAGTGCGCGTCGGATCGGGGCCCCAACGTTCCTCCGCTAGATGATGCAACAGCTCCTGCCTGGCCTGAGGGCTCGATTGGAAGTTCCGATAGACGTTCTCGACGAGAATCACGGCGGCGTCGACGATTATCCCAAAATCGACGGCACCCACGGACAGCAGATTAGCGTCTTCACCGCGCAGGACCAGTATGATGATGCTGAAAAACAAGGCGAATGGAATATTGGCGCCGACAATGATCGCGCTACGCAGATCTCCAAGGAAGACCCATTGAATGAAGAAAATGAGCAGACAACCGAAAATCAAGTTGTGCATGACCGTGCTGGTCGTCACAGCGACCAGCGTGGTGCGGTCATAGTACGGAACCAGCTTCACTCCTGGCGGAAGACTACCGTCGCCGTTGATCTTGGTGATTTCGGCGCGTACGCGCGCCACCACGTCGTTGGTGTGGAGCGTACGATTCATGATGACGATTGCGGCAACGATGTCGTCCTCATCATCGCGTCCGGCCTTCCCAAGCCGCGGTACGTAGCCGACGGACACCTTGGCAACGTTTTTCACGAATACCGGCACGCCGTTGAATTGACCCAGCGGAACATTCTCAATGTCCTCGACGTGGTATCCTTGCGTTAAATCCGCAGTGCCACCGCTGTTCATTAGGCCAACACCGCGAATGTTCACAGACTGTTGGCCCATATTGATGGTACGGCCGCCGACATTGATGTTGGCGTTGCCGAGCGCCGCAATCACCTGAGGCAGCGTTACGCTATAGGCGTCGAGCTTGTGCAGATCGACGTCAACATCATACTGCTTGGTCGTGCCGCCCCAGGTGTTGAGCGCCACCACTCCGGGAACAGTGAGAAGACGGCGCTGCAGCACCCAGTCTTGAATGGTACGAAGATTGGTCAGACCGAAGTGCGGCGGACCTTTCACCTGATAGCGATAGATCTCGCCCACCAGACTCGTGGCCTGAATCTGCGGCGTGACGTTATTTGGCAGGCTAACGTTCTGCTGCAGGTTGACCGCGGTCTGGGTAAGCGCAAAATAGTAGTCGACGCCGTAATAGAACGTGACGCGGACGAACGAGAGACCGTAGAACGAGGTCGAGCGGATAACGTCAACGCCAGGCGTCGTGGCTAACCCCACCTCAATCGGTATCGTGTAGTAGCGCTCCATCTCCTCGGCCGAAAGTCCAGGAGCCTGGGCTGTAATTTCCAGAATGACCGGCGCCGGGTTGGGATAGGCCTCGATGTTCAGCTTGCTGAAGGCGAATAGGCCGGCAGCCAAAAATACCAGCAGGCCCAGCAAGACGAGCGGGCGCTGTGTCAACCCAAATGTCAGCAGCCCTTTTAGCACTGTCTATGCCTTAACCTTGATATCGCGTTTGGACCCGAGATCGGGAGGGAGCTCTTACTGTGCGATGGCGAGCTGATTGCTGAGGAATATCGCGCCTTCGGTCGCGGCCAACTCGCCGACCTTCACGCCGTCGAGGATTTGCCGGTAGCCGTCGCGCTCTTCGCCGATATTCACTGTCCTCTGGGTGAAGTGACGGCGGTCCGCAGTCACCCACACGGTCATCGTGCCATCGCCTTCCCGCACCACGCCGTTCACTGGGATGGCCGGCGAGCGGATCGGCGTGCCGACGCTGATGGTGAAGCTCGCGAACATGCCGGCGCGCAGTTCGTGCTGCGGATCCTTGATTTCGGAGCGAACCAGGACGCGCCGCGTATTGGGATCCACCGACGCTCCTATTATGGTGACCTTTCCGTCGAACACGCGAGCCGGAAAAGCGCTGATCTTGACCTGCTCCTGCTGGCCCACTCGAAACGCCGGGCTGTCAATTTCAGCGACATTGGCCAGCATCCACATGGTGTCGATGTTTGCGACCGTGTACGGCGCCGGTGCGTTGCCGGGCTGCACGAATAGTCCGGGCGCCGCGTTCCGCGCGGTGATCCGCCCATTGATTGGGCTCGGCACGACCAGTGTCGGATCAGCCAGCCGCTGGGCAACGATTTGATCGATCTCAGCGTCACTCTTGCCAAAGATGCGCACCGCGTCACGCGCGGCCCGCAGATTGCCCTGGGCTGTCTGCTGGTCGGAGACCGACTGTTCCAAAGCGGCCTGCGATACGGCACGGCTCGTGTAAAGCTCTTGCAGGCGAGCCAGATTGCGGTTGGTCAGCTCCAATACGCCCGCCGCAGCGATGAGCGTGGATTCGGCCTGCAGCAAATCGGGGCTGTCGATGGTGAAGAGAGTCTGGCCTTTCTTGACGTCGTCACCGACTTCCGCAAACAGCGCAATGATGCGTCCCTGGTAGGGCGTGAAGACCTGCACCGACATGTCCTCGTTGAAGTCGATGCTACCGACCGCGTCTTTCTCGACAGGGAACTCCCGCTCTTCCACCGGCTCAACTCTTACGGATGCGAGTTGGGTATCCGACAGATCGACGCTGTCCGCGCTCCGAGTAGACACTCCAGTGTCGTTCGGCGCGGCGTTGGCGCTGGTCGCTGCACCGATATCTGTCTTTTCTGAGTAGCCGGAATGCCAAGCCCAATAGGCAATGGCGACGACGGCGATCAGCGCCGTGGCGAGCGCGGCTCTCGCTCGATTGCTCGTAATAGGAAGCGTCATGGACAAATCACACCACGTTTGCCAGAAGCCCCGTAAAAATGGACGTTACCAAGGCTTCCAGTCCACTGTTATTTCTTACAGCAAGTAAATTAGCCACAGAAAGTGGAAATTACCGTCATGCACGCGTATTAATCACATCGCAGCTACGCGTCACCATGGCGATACTTTTTCACTACTCTTTTCCGCGAAGATCCAATGGACCTGCTGAGCGCGAAATCCGTCCAGCGCAGCTGCGACAACAGCATGACCCGGATTAATCACACCGCTCTCTGCGACTCCTCACAGTTTATTGCGGGGAAACCATTTGGCTATTTAGGCTAACGATGGCTCATTGGTCTGCCGTAGCGATGCCATCAGGTCCGGGTTGGGGCCGCATGGCACAGACGCGCGCAAAGATATTATGCATTGAAGACGAACGTGAGGCCGCGGCGCTCATTGCCGAAGAACTCACTGATCGCGGATTTGACATCCAACTTGCCTACACCGGCCAAGAAGGCCTGCTGGCCGTCATGCAAGCGACGCCGGATCTCATTCTGTGCGATATCGGTATGCCGACCATGACCGGCCTCGAAGTGCTGGAACGGCTAAACGAGTTTGCCCCCCGTATCGGCCCGATACCGTTCGTGTTTCTAACGGCGCTGGCCGACCGGGAAATGGAATTGAAGGGGCGGCGATTGGGAGCCGACGATTACATCACCAAGCCAATCGATTTCGAACGGCTCGTTATGATCATCAACGCAAGGCTTGCCGGCGTTGCGCGTACCAAGCTCGGTCCCAAGCTGCCGGAGCTGAACGATCGCGAGGTCGAAATCTTGACCTTGGTATCTCGCGGCAAGACATCGATCGAAATCGCCCGCAAGCTTCACCTGTCTAAGCGAACAGTCGACTTCCATATCGACAACGCCCGATCCAAATTGCGCGCAGCGACTCGTGCCGAGGCCGCGACCAGAGCCGCCGCATCGGGCCTGATCAAGCCTTAAATACTGCCAATTTGGATCGATTTTCTACGGATGCCGCTGGCGAAAAGTGGTCCCGTTAAGGGCACCGACGACGTTTTTGGTGGGCCCGCCGATGACGCCGGGCGCAGTCGTCGGCCGCAACACGATGCTACCGCCGATGCTCGAATGGTTCATCGCGGTGATCGCCTGCGGGGGCGATCCACCTCCATTGGCCGTCACTGCGTTGGGGACTTGAGGGCGCAAGCCAAGCCCGACTATACCAGTTCCACCATTTCCCGCCTGGGGCTTTGGCGCCCCACCTGCGCCGATGTGGTCTGGCACTTTCCCCTTGCTACTCTTGCTGTCGGCGCCCTGCGGATAAATGGGCACTCCGATCGCGTTACGCGCGACTGAGGCGGGCGCAAGCCTCGGATGTACCTGTAGCCCGTGCCCAGGGACAACTTTGAATTTGGCCTTTGTGCTCCGAATTGTGCCAGGTTTCACGCCGTGCAGCCGTGGCTGCACGGTGACGCGTGTGTCGACTGGGCCAAGATCCTTCATGTGCACGTCCGGGGGCGTGATCTCCTTTGCGGGGGCGTCCAGATTCGCATCCTTGATCCCGCCCAGAGTCCCTTCGCCACCAGTCTTCGCCGGGCCAAGCTGACCGGGACGTTCGGCGTTTCGGCCGCCCTTGGTGAACGAATGGTCAGTATCGGCAGAGCCGTGATCCTCGGGCTTCAGCGTACCGGTCGGGGCGACGTTGTTCGCCGGCGAGGCGGCAACACCGGGTCGTACGAAATCCGCCGCGTGCGGCCTGTGGTGGTGCGGACGAGCGTGCGCCACAGAACTCCCCAATATTGCAGTAGCACCAAGCAGTAAGCCCGCGCGGAGATAGAGGCCGGTGCGCATGCGCCGCTCCTTGGTCATCGATTTGCTCACTCCGCCGGCTGCGGCGCGCCCGCGTCGCCGACAGGATGTTCGCTATCCGCCCGTTCAAGGAGGAGCGTCTGCAGCGCTGGCACGACGATGAGCAGTATAATCGGTCCAATGAACATACCACCAACCACCACCGTTGCCAGCGGACGCTGCACTTGGCTGCCGATGCCGGTCGAGACGGCCGCCGGCAGCAAGCCGATACAGGCTGACAGCGCCGTCATGAGCATCGGCCGCATTCTCTGGGAAGCGGCATGGAACATAGAGTCCCTGACGTTCATGCCATGAGCTTTGGTCTCGTTGTAGTAGGTCATAATCAGAATTCCATTCATCACCGACACACCGAACAGTGAGATAAACCCAACGGCTGCGGAGATGGAGAAATTCAAGCCGGAGAAATAGAGTGCGATAATGCCTCCACCGACAGCAAAAGGTATGCCCGTAAGCACCAGCAGGCTGTCGCGCAGCGAGTTGAACAGGCCGTACAGGAGTACAACGATCAACAGCAATGCGATCGGCACGATGACCTCAAGTCGCGCCTTTGCATTAATCAGATCTTCGAATTCGCCGGCCCACACAATGCGATAACCAACCGGCAGTTTGACGTTCTTTTCAATGCGCTCTTGCGCTTCCGCCACGGCGCCACCAAGGTCGCGGTCGCGAACGCTGAACTTGATGGGAATATAGCGCTCTCTCGACTCGTGGTAGATGTACGACGCTCCGGTATCGAGCGAGATGTCGGCTAGTTCCCTCAGCGGAATGTAGGCATTTGTGCCGTTCGGGGTTTGATACCCAACCTTGATGTTGCCGACTGCTTCTAGGGTCGCCCGACCCTCAGGCGGCAGCCGCACCTGCACGTTCCAAGAACGGTCGCCCTCGAGCAAGGTGGTGGCTATGGCGCCGCCCATCGCGGCTTGAATGACGGTGTTGACGTCGCCGGTATTGAGGCCATAGCGCGCCGCTTTTTCCCTGTTCACTTTGACGTTCAGGTTCGGTTGGCCCTGGACGTGGAAAATGCCCAGATCGGCGATGCCCCTCACCTGCTCCATCTGGTGCTGAACCTTGAGAGCAAGATCTTCCAAGATGTTCTGATCGTGACCGAGTATCTTCACCGAATTGGCGCCTTTGACCCCGGAAAGCGCCTCTTCGACATTGTCCTGGATGTACTGTGAGAAATTGAACACTACGCCCGGCAGTTCCTCGCTGAACTCCTTTTGCAGGTCGTTGATCAGATCGTCCTTGGTATAGCCTCTTGGCCATTCGTCGTATGGTTTAAGCGGAACGAACAACTCGACGTTGGAAAACGGCGAAGCATCGGTGCCGTTATCGGGCCGGCCGTGCTGCGAAACAGCGTGAATCACTTCCGGATGACGCAGCAAAATCTCGCGCATCTTGTTGGCCGCTGGTGAGCCGGCCTCCAATCCCATGGTCGGCGGCATTGAGGCGCGAATCCAAAGATTGCCTTCTTCCAGCGCCGGGAGAAATTCGCTGCCCAGGCGCGATCCCAACAGGGTGACAAAGGCGAGAAAAGCAACGGCGATCGCCACCATGATCTTGCGGTGTGCCAGCGACCAGGTCAGCACCGGCACATAAGCCTGACGCAGCAGCCGCACCACGATAGTTTCAGCTTCCTCAATGTGCTCGGGCAG
The DNA here is from genome assembly GCA_030039655.1 of Xanthobacteraceae bacterium. Next base: position 39,506 of record JASHVC010000052.1, read on the forward strand.
CAGAAATGAGGCCAGCACCGGCGTTATCGTGAACGTCGACAACAGCGCGCCGAAGAGAGCCAAGCCATAGGTGCGCGCCATGGGGCTGAAGATCTGACCCTCGACGCCCTGCATGGTGAACAAGGGCACGAAGGCCGCCACCGTGATCAACGCCGAGAAAAAGATTGCCATGTCGACCTGGAGAGAACTGGCCAGGATCAACCGCAACCGATCGGTCCAGTGCGGTGCGCTCGTCGTACCGGCCACTCGGGTCGGGTCGTCGCCAAAACGACCCTCGGCAAGCTGCTGCAGCAAACTCTGCCGATCACCGGGGTGCTGAAAATTCCTGAAAATATTCTCGATCAAGATCACCGCGGAATCGACAATGATGCCGAAGTCGACCGCGCCGACGGAGAGCAGGTTGGCGTCCTGCCCCATCAGCACCATGATGATGACAGCGAAAAACAACGCGAATGGGATGTTAACGCCGACGATGATAGCACTGCGCAGATTACCCAGGAACACCCACTGGATGATGAAGACAAGCAGACAACCGAAGATCAGGTTGTGTAGAACCGTGTGGGTCGTGACGTCCACGAGGGTGCTGCGGTCGTAATAAGGTACGAGCTTGACTCCCGGCGGCAGTTCGCCGTCGGTGTTCAGCTTGTCGATCTCGGCTTTGACGCGCGGTATGACGTCGTTGGTGTGAAAGGTCCGGCCCATTACGACGATCGACAAGGCCGCATCGTCGTCACGGTCGATGCCAGCGATACCGAGCCGTGGCACGTAGCCGACCGAGACCTTTGCCACATCCTTGATCTGAATGGGAACGCCGTTGAATTGCCCGAGGACGACGTTCTCGATGTCTTCGACGTGGTAGCCCTGCGTCAGGTCATCATTGCCGCCGCTGTTGAATAGCCCGATGCCGCGAATGTTGACCGATTGCTGGCCTACGGTGATCTCGCGGCCACCCACATTGATATTGGCATTACCGAGAGCGGCGATGACCTGCGGGATGGTGACGTTGAATGCGTCGAGTTTGTTCGGATCGATGTCAACATTGTATTGCTTGGTCGTGCCGCCCCAGGAATTTACCTGCACGACGCCGTCAGTGACCGTAAACAGGCCGCGCAGCGCAATCCAATCCTGCACCGTGCGCAGGTTGGTAAGCCCGAAATGCGGCGGGCCAACCACCTGGTATCGGTAGATCTCCCCGACCAGGCTCGATTGCGAGATGCTCGCGACCTGGTTGCCCGGCAGAGTGACGTTTTGCGCCAGGCTCAACGCCGCCTGCGTATAAGCGAAAAAGAAGTCAACGCCATATCTGAACGTGACACGGACAAAGGTCAGGCCGTAGAACGAGGTGGAGCGGATATTGTCGATCCCGGGCGTTGGATAAAGGCCGATCTCCATCGGGATCGTGTAATAGCGTTCCATTTCTTCGGCGGAGAGGCCGGGCGCCTGGGCGGTGATTTCAAGAATGACGGGCGCGGGATTGGGATAGGCCTCGATATTGAGCTTGGCGAAGGCAACGATCCCGGCGGCGACGAAGACCATGAGGCCAAGTAAAATGATCGGACGTCGCGTCAGCCCAAATGCAAGAAGGCCTTTCAGCACAGCTCGCCTCTCGTTCGAGTGTTAGGGACACCCGGCGTTTTCATTGGTTCCCGGAGGCAATCGAGATCATGTTGTCCAGGAAGATTGCCCCGTCGGTCGCGACGAGTTCGCCAACCTTCACACCATCGAGGATCTGCCGGTAGCCGTCGCGCACGTCACCGATCTTTACCGTTCGCCTGCTGAAGCGGCGGCGGTCGGCGGTCACCCAGATCGTCTGTGTGCCATCCCCTTCGCGGACCACGCCATCCAGTGGAACAGCGGGCGAGCGCACCGGAGCGGCGACGCTGATGGTAAAATTTCCAAACATGCCGGAGCGTAACTCATGCTCCGGATCTTTGATTTCGGAACGGACCAGGACCCGACGCGTATTCGGGTCCACTATCGCGCCAACAATGGTGATCGTGCCGTCGAACACGCGATTGGGAAACGCGCTTAGCAAGACTTTCACTTGCTGGCCAACGTGGAATGCTGGACTATCAATCTCCACAACATTGGCCAGCATCCACATCGTATCGATGTCGGCAACGATGTAAGGCGGAGGCGGATTGCCCGGCTGCACAAAGAGCCCAGGTGCGGCGTTGCGCTGCGTGATCCTTCCGGTGATTGGGCTCGCCACCACCAGCGTCGGGTCGGCCAGCCGAGCGGAAACGATGTGATCGATCTCGGCGTCGGTCTTGCCGAAGATGCGCACCGCGTCTCTTCCAGCACGCAAGTTTCCTTCGGCTGTCTGCTGATCGGAGATGGCTTGCTCCAGGTTGGCCTGCGAGACCGCCCGCGTCGTGTACAACTCCTGCATCCGCTTCAAATTGCGGTCGGTCAGGTCGAGCACCCCCGCAGCGGCGATCAGATTCGACTCAGCTGCTAGTAGATCTGGGCTGTCGATCGTAAAGAGCGTCTGACCTTTCTTCACATCATCGCCCACCCCGGCGAACAAGGCGATGATCTTGCCCTGATAAGGCGTGAAAACTTGCGTCTCCATGTCCTCATTAAAGTCGATGCTGCCGACGGCTTCCTTCTCGACCGGGAATTCGCGTTCACCGACGGGCTCCACCTTCACGGCAGCGAGCTGCGAATCTGAAAGATTGAGCGTGGATGCATCGATGACTGATGGACCGATGACGGCGCTCGAAGCCCCTTGTGCATGGGCCGCGGTCGTTTGAACACTTAATGGGCTATTCGACTCGTCGCTGAATAGAGAAAAAATATATACGAATATGGCGAGAGCAACCGCCGCCCCGCCAAGAGCCACTGCAGCGATTTTCTTTCTCTCCGCGGATGCCATCGACAGGCCTTCGCACTCTCGTTGAATGCAAATTTCGCAGCTTCATAACTGGCGGGAGTCCTCCGTCCGGTCCACTGTGAGAAGTTTCGATTTCCGCTGTCATAGATGACAGTACGGTGGAATGATTGAGCAGTTGGCCGAATCATTGAATAATTGACACTGTGGCAGGGGGGTCACAGCCAAGCTCAGGGAATGATGGTTAAAGTCGACTGTCGCGCATTTCGCGGCGCGCACCCGGTGCGAAGTGTTTCAGTTCAGTTGAGTTAGTATCTGGTAGCCTATGTGCGTTGCGTTGGTGAGGCCCCTGCGGAAAAACGCCGCCGTTTTAACGGCCATGACATTGCTGACCAGCTGCGCTGTCGGCCCCGACTTCAAAGTCCCCGCCTCGCCCGATGTCGACCGCTACACCAAAGAACCGCTGACGTCGCATACGTCCGCTACGAGTGCGGCAACCGGCCAGTCGCAGCATTTTGCGCCGGCCCGCGACATTCCGCAGGAATGGTGGACGCTGTTCAAGTCGCCCGCGCTTAATACTCTGATCAAACAAGCGCTGGACAAGAATCCGACCTTACAATCCGCCATCTCGACGCTGCGCGCCTCCAAGGAGGCCGTCTACGCACAGCAGGGCAAGTTCTTTCCCTTCGTCCAGGCGGACTTCAACCCCACCCGCAATCAAACCTCCGCGGCGCTCGCTCCCGTCCCGTCGTCGAATGCCAGCATCTACAATCTGTACACAGCACAGGTTGCAGTGTCGTACACCTTCGACGTCTGGGGTCTCAATCGGCGCACGGTGGAATCGCTTCAGGCGCTGGCCGACACGCAACGCTTTCAGGTCGAAGCAGCCTACCTGACGCTCACCTCGAGCGTGGCGCTCGCAGCGATCAACGAAGCCTCCCTGCGCGGCCAGATCGACGCCACCAACGAGCTGATCACGATCAATACCAAGATGCTTGATATCCTGCGCAAGCAGTTCGATACGGGCTACGCGAGCCGCAATGATGTGGCCTTGCAGGAGGCAGCGTTGGCGCAAGTCAAAGCCACACTGCCGCCGTTGCGCAAGGCGCTGCAGCAAAACCGCGATCTCATTTCGGCTCTCGCCGGCGTCTACACCAGCCAGGAGCCTCGCGAGACCTTCAAGCTCGACCAGCTGCATTTGCCGACTGACCTGCCGGTAAGCCTCCCGTCGGAGCTGATCGAGCAACGACCCGACGTGCGCGCGGCGGAGGAACAGTTACGCTCGGTAAGCGCATTAGTGGGCGTCGCCATCGCCAACATGCTTCCGAACTTCACCATCAGCGCCAACGGCGGATACATGAATACGGCGCTTGCCGGATTCCTGTCGCCGCAGAACGCATTTTGGACCTTGTCCGGCAACGTCACGCAGACACTCTTTGACGGCGGCACGCTGTTGCATGACCTGCATGAGGCGCGGGCAACCTATGATGCGGCGGCCTGGAGTTATCGGGGTACAGTGGTCACCGCCGTGCAGAACGTCGCCGATTCGCTGCGCGCGATCCAGAACGACGCCGATGCGTTGAAAGCCGCGCGCGATTTCGAACGCGCCTCCAAGATCAGCTTCGACCTCGCCCAGCAACAGCTGCAGACCGGCAACGCCAGCATATTGATTCTGCTCACGGCACAGCAGACCTACCTGCAGGCTGTACTCCAGGTGGTGCAGGCCCGTGCCGCCCGGCTGTCTGACACCGCTGCGCTGTTCCAGGCGCTCGGCGGTGGTTGGTGGGATCGGGCTGAGCCGCCGACCGAGAAGGTCCTCGACGTCAGTACCGGTCAAACCGCGACTCTGGTGGACGATGAGCCCGCCGCAGCGGCACCCGTGCCAGCCGCTCCGATTCCTGACAGATCCGGCGCACAGCAGTGAATTGCTCCGCGCGGCAGCGGGCGGCAGACCGAGT
>JASHVC010000679.1 GCA_030039655.1 Xanthobacteraceae bacterium
GAGGTCGATCCGGTCAAGCGCCGCATCTCGCTCGGCCTCAAGCAGACCATGCGCAATCCGTGGGAGGTCTTCGTTGAGAAGCATCCCGTCGGTTCGGAGGTCGAAGGCGAGGTCAAGAACAAGACAGAGTTCGGCCTGTTCCTCGGCCTCGACGGCGATGTGGACGGCATGGTGCATCTCTCCGACCTCGACTGGAAACGGCCGGGCGAGCAGGTCATCGAGGAATACAAGAAGGGCGACAAGGTCAGGGCGCAAGTGCTCGACGTCGACGTCGAGAAGGAGCGTATCTCCCTCGGCATCAAACAACTTGCCGAGGGTGGCGCCGCGCCGGCTGAGGCTGCGGGCGAATTGAAGAAGGGCGCGGTGGTCACCTGCGAGGTCACCGAGGTCAAGGAAGGCGGCATCGACGTCAAGATCGTCAGCACCGAACTTACATCCTTCATCAAGCGCTCAGAGCTCGCCCGCGATCGCTCCGAGCAGCGCCCCGACCGCTTCGCCGTGGGCCAGAAAGTCGATGCGCGTGTGGTGCAATACGACCGCCGCAGCCACAAGGTCACGGTGTCCATCAAGGCCCTGGAAGTCGCCGAGGAGAAGGAGGCAATCGCTCAGTACGGTTCCTCGGACTCCGGTGCCACCTTGGGCGACATCCTCGGCACTGCGCTACGCCGCAAGGGCGAGGAGGGTGACAAGGAAGAGGTGAAGGAGTGACGTTGTTGTCATTCCGGATCGCCACGAAGTGATGAGTTCGGAACCCATATTCACGGACGGTGGTTATGGATTCCGGACTCCAAACTTCGTTCAGCCCCGGAATGACCGGGTTGATAGAGGAATTCACGAATGTCGCTAGATGCGGACCTGATCGTTGACCGCCGCCGGATGCGGCGCAAGCTGACCTTCTGGCGCGTTGTCGCCATTGTGTTGATCGTTTTCGCCATCGGTGTGATGGCGGCGGCGCTGGGCAATCGCAGCAGCCTCGTGTCGGGTCCCTACATCGCGCGCGTGAGCGTGTCCGGCCTTATCCGTGATGACGAGGAACGGGTACGTCAGCTTGACCGGCTTGCAGGCGCCTCAAATGCGCGCGCGGTCATCGTCCATGTCGACAGCCCCGGCGGGACCACCGCGGGTTCGGAGCAACTGTTCGACGCGCTCGGCCGCGTGCGCGCCAAGAAGCCGGTCGCCATCGTCATGGACAGCCTTGCGGCTTCCGGCGCCTACATTACCGCTCTGTCAGGCGACTATATCGTGGCCAAGCAGACCTCCCTCGTGGGCTCAATTGGTGTGTTGTTCGAGTTTCCGAACTTTACCGATCTTTTGGACAAGATCGGCGTGAAGGTGGAGGCCATCAAATCTAGCCCCTTGAAGGCGGCGCCGAACGGCTTCGAGCCCACCACCCCGGAAGCCCGCGCGGCCATCGAATCGCTCATCAAAGACTCCTATGCCTGGTTCAAAAATCTGGTGCAGGAGCGCCGCCACCTCACCGACGACCAGCTCGCAGCGGTGGATGACGGCCGCGTGTTTACCGGGCATCAGGGGCTCGACCTGAAGCTCATCGATCAGATCGGGGACGAGCGGACCGCTATCGCCTGGCTTGAGAAAGAGAAGAACATCACCGCCAACCTGCCAGTGCGCGACTATCGCCTGCACAGCCGGCTCGACGACCTGCCGTTCCTGCATGCGGCGGCGCTGGGAGTGCTTGACGCAGTGGGATTAGATGGTCTGGCGCAGCGTTTCGGGAGCCTCGGCGGGGCCAGCGGGCTCGACCGCTTCAATCTTGACGGTCTGTTGGCGCTTTGGCAACCTGACGGCGCGAACTGAGATAAGACGAAAGCAGTAGCGTTCGTGGGCGGCCAGGGCGGCAGTTATGATCAAGTCTGAACTCGTTCAACGAATCTCCGAACAGAACCCGCATCTTTATCAGCGTGACGTTGAGAACATCGTCAACGCCATTCTCAATGAGATCATTGCGGCGATGGCACGCGGCGATCGCGTGGAGCTGCGCGGCTTCGGGGCGTTTTCGGTGAAGCAGCGCCCGGCGCGTACCGGCCGCAATCCGCGCACCGGCGCCCATGTGTCGGTCGATCAGAAGTGCGTGCCGTTCTTCAAGACCGGCAAAGAAATGCGTGAGCGGCTCAATCGCACGAGGCCAGGCGAAGCCTGAGCCCTTACGCTCCCGCATGGCGCAGCGAGGCGGGGCAGGACGAACAGGGAGCTAAGAATTTGCTGCGCAAGATCATTGCAATAGTGATCCTCTTGCCGCTCGCCATTGTCATGATCGCCTTCGCGGTGGCCAACCGGCAGATCGTGACAGTCTCGCTTGATCCGTTCGGCGGCAGTGATTCTGGGCTTTCGCTTCCGCTGTTCGTGCTGATCATCCTCTTGCTCATCATCGGCGTGCTGATCGGGGGCTTGGCGGCCTGGGTGCGCCAAGGCAGGCGGCGGGGCGCTGCGCGGCGAGCCGAACGCCAGCTGCAGGCGCTGCACAAGAAACTCGAGGCCTACGAGGGCACCGCCAGCGGCCCAACGATTATTCCGGACACCGGCGAGCCGCCCCCGCAGCGGCTGCAGCTGAGGCCGCCCGCCCGCTGAAGGCGTTTGTCCACCCCACGCGAGACAAAGCCGGTGTGGGGATGTAGAACGGCGGCGGTCAAACGAAGGTGTTTCAAAGTCGGACAAATCCGTGTCGCTCATCGTCAAAATCTGCGGCCTTTCCACGCCGGAGGCGCTCGACGCCGCGCTTGATGCGGGCGCCGACATGGTGGGCTTTGTGTTCTTTCCGCCATCCCCGCGCAACGTCTCCTTCGAGACCGTGCGCGCGTTAGGTGCGCGCGTCAAAGGCCGGGCAAAGAAAGTTGCGCTGTCAGTCGATGCCGACGACGCGCTGCTGGCCAATGTCGTTGGCGCGCTGTCGCCAGATTTTCTGCAGCTTCATGGCAAGGAAACGCCAGCGCGCCTCTCCGCGGTGAAAGGGCACTTCCGCCTGCCTGTCATCAAAGCAATCGCGGTGGAGACCAGGGCCGACCTCGATCTTGTCGCCGCCTATGCGGCGGTCGCCGATCGTCTCTTATTTGATGCGCGCCCCCCGCGGGAGGCGACGCGGCCGGGGGGCTTGGGCAAAACGTTTGATTGGCGGCTGCTGCAGAATCTCGATGTGCCCGTGCCTTTCATGCTTTCGGGCGGTCTCGATGCCGGTAATGTCGCCGAGGCGTTGCGCATCACGCACGCGGACGGCGTCGATGTTTCCTCCGGCGTCGAGCGCGCGCCGGGCGAAAAAGACCCCGACAGGATTCGCGCTTTCGTTCGCGCGGCGCGGGACGCCGTGGCGCGCCTCTCGCCGAGATCAGTCGCGAGTTCGGCATGACCGTGCAGCAGCCTAATTCCTTCCGTACCGGACCCGACGATCACGGGCATTTTGGCATCTATGGTGGCCGCTTTGTCGCCGAGACGCTGATGCCGCTCATTCTGGAACTGGAAGAGGCTTACGCGCAGGCCAAGGCCGATCCGCAGTTTCAGAAGGAGATGGACGGCTACCTAGCACATTATGTTGGCCGCCCGTCGCCGCTCTATTTCGCCGAGCGGCTGACCGCCCATTGTGAGGGCGCCAAAATCTACCTCAAACGTGAAGAGCTCAATCACACCGGCGCACACAAGGTGAACAATGTGCTCGGCCAGATTCTATTGGCGCGGCGCATGGGCAAACAGCGCATCATTGCAGAGACGGGCGCCGGCATGCACGGCGTCGCCACCGCCACGCTCTGCGCGCGCTTTGGGCTCGACTGCATCGTCTACATGGGCGCCGTCGACGTGGAGCGGCAGAAGGCCAATGTGTTTCGCATGAACATGCTGGGCGCCAAGGTGATCCCGGTCGAATCCGGATCGAAGACGCTCAAAGACGCGATGAACGAGGCGCTGCGCGATTGGGTCACCAATGTGGGCTCAACGTTCTATTGCATAGGCACCATCGCCGGGCCGCACCCCTATCCGACGATGGTGCGCGATTTTCAGTCGATCATCGGCCGCGAGACACGCGAGCAGATGCAGGAAGCCGAGGGCCGTCTTCCCGACTCGCTGATCGCCTGCATCGGTGGCGGCTCCAACGCCATGGGCCTGTTCCACCCGTTCCTCGACGATAAGGAGATCGAAATTTACGGCGTCGAAGCCGCGGGTCACGGCCTCGATACTGCCCAGCATGCAGCCTCCATCGCGGGCGGCAGGCCGGGCGTGCTGCACGGCAATCGCACTTATCTGCTGATGAACGAGGATGGACAGATCAACGAGGCCCATTCGATCTCCGCAGGCCTCGATTATCCGGGCATCGGCCCGGAGCACGCGTGGCTGCACGATGTCGGCCGCGTCACGTTTCTGTCGGCGACTGACGACGAGGCGCTCAACGCTTTCAAGCTTCTGTCCAAGCTCGAAGGAATCATCCCGGCGCTCGAGCCGGCGCACGCCATCGCCAAGGTTTTGGACCTCGCGCCGAAAAAGCCGAAGGATCACCTGATGGTCGTCAACCTCTCCGGCCGCGGCGACAAGGATTTAGAGACCATCGCTCGGCACCTTGAGGGTCGAGCGAAATGACCATGCGCATCGACGCGCGTTTCGCGGCGCTGAAGAAAGAAGGCCGCGCTGCGCTGGTCACTTTCACCATGGCGGGCGATCCCGATTACGAGTCCGCGCTTTCGATCCTCAAGGCGCTGCCGAAGGCCGGCGCAGACGTGATCGAACTGGGCATGCCGTTTACCGACCCCATGGCCGATGGTCCAGTGATCCAGGCTGCGGGATTGCGCGCGCTCAAGGCTGGGCAAGACATGAAAAAGACGCTGGCACTGGTGCGCGAATTCCGCCGCGGCGACGATGCCACGCCCGTCGTCCTCATGGGCTACTACAATCCGATCTACGTGTACGGCGGCAAACGCTTTCTCGCCGACGCGAAGAGTGCCGGTGTCGATGGGCTCATCATCGTCGATCTGCCGCCTGAGGAAGATGCCGAGCTGTGCATTCCGGCCCTGAAAGCCGGCCTCAATTTCATTCGCCTCGCCACGCCAACGACCGATGACAAGCGGCTGCCGACCGTGCTCACCAACACATCGGGCTTTGTTTATTACGTCTCCATCACCGGCATCACGGGCTCGGCTGCGCCCGACCCGGGTAAAGTCACCGACGCGGTGGCCCGCATCAAGCGCCATACTAAGCTTCCGGTTTGCGTCGGCTTTGGCGTACGCACGGCCGAGCAGGCGCGCGCCCTCGCAGCCGGCGCCGATGGTGTCGTGGTCGGATCGGCCCTGGTCGATGCCGTGAGCAAGAGTCTCGACGCTAACGGCAAAGCCACGGCCGCAACGGCTGCGTCGGTCGGCGATCTCGTCCGCTTGCTCAGTCAAGGCGTGCGCGGAGTGCGCCGCGTTCCGGCGGGTGCCGGCGGATGAATGCGGGCGCCACTCGCCCAGTGGATGGCGAAGGCTTTGTTCGCGCCGCTCGCGCGTTGACGCCCAAGATCAGAGAACAGCGCGCCGACATCGAGCGGCAACGGAGCTTGCCCGCGCCGCTCGTGAAAGAGATGGCCGAAACCGGATTCTTCTCGCTCTGGCTTGCCCGCGCTCTTGGTGGACCGGAACTCAACATCACCGACTACTTCCGCGTCATCGGCGAACTCGCCCGTGCCGATGGCGCTGCTGGTTGGTGCACGATGGTGTCGGCGGGCTACAGCCGCTTCTCCGGCTTTCTGGAGGCGGACGCCGCGCGCGAAATTTTTGGCGACGGCAGCATCGTTGTCGCCGGCACGATCAATCCGACCGGCAAAGCGGTGCCGGCGCCCGGCGGTTTCCGCGTCAGCGGACGCTGGGGTTACGGCAGCTTCATCCAGCACAGCGCCTGGACGGTCGGCAATTGCTTCGTCCACGAGGGCGACGCGCCCCGCCGCGGCCCCGACGGCGCGCCGGATATGCGGCCGATGCTGTTTCCGACCAGCGTGGTCGAGATCATCGATACTTGGCGCGTCGCGGGATTGCGTGGCACCGGCAACCACGATTTTCAGGTCAACGATGTGTTCGTCCCGGAGAAGCACGTCATTGCCGGCTTCGCCGCAAAGCCGACGCAGCCCGGCACGCTTTACCAGGCGCCATTCATTACTGTCTTTGCCATGTGCCTTGCCAGCGTTCCGCTCGGCATCGCACGTGCGGCGATCGATACGTTCGTTAAACTGGCTGAAGCCAAAACGCCAACCGGCTCCTCCGGCCGGCTGCGCGACAAGGCGAGCGCGCAAGCCGATCTGGGCAAGGCGGAAGCGTTGTTGAGCTCAGCGCGCGCCTTCATGTTCGACGAAGCGGAGAAACTCTGGGACACCGTTGCGGCCGGCGATGCGCCGTCGCTGCACCAGCGTGCGGTCGCGCGCCTCGCGGCGGCGCAGGCAGCGAGCGCGTCGGCTCAGGCCGTCGATCTCCTCTACAACGCAGCCGGTGGAACGGCGCTCTACGAGAACAATCTCCTGGAACGCTGCTTCCGCGATGTGCACGCGACGACACAGCACATGGGTACGTCGTCGGCGAATTTCGAGCTTTCCGGGCGCGTGCTGCTGGGCCTCGATCCCGGGACGCCGCGCTTTTAATGTGATCTGGTTTCGCGTCAAGCCCGGCCATGACGAATACTGAT
>JASHVC010000005.1 GCA_030039655.1 Xanthobacteraceae bacterium
CAAGCCGCATCTTGCCGGTCAGCCATACTTTCTCGACATCAACTCCGTATCGCCAGGCCGCAAGCAGAAGACCGCGAACCTCCTCGGTGACGCCGCGCGTTACGTCGACGTCGCCGTGCTCGCGCCCATTTACCCGGCGCGCCATCAGACGCCGATGCTGCTTGCCGGGACGCACGCGGAAGCCATCGCTTCTCAGCTTGCTGAGCTGACCATGCGTGTGAGCGTCGCTGGCGGCGAGATTGGCGCAGCCGCCGCCATCAAGATGGTGCGCAGCGTGATGATCAAAGGCATCGAGGCGCTGACGCTGGAATGCTTTCTCGCCGCGTCGCGCGCCGGCGTGATCGACGAAGTCGCGACGTCCATGAAAAACAATTACCCGGGCCTCGATTGGACGAGAGTCGTTCCCTACAACCTCGAGCGCATGGCCGCCCACGGTGAGCGCCGCGCCGCCGAAATGGAAGAAGTCGCCGACACGCTCCGCGAACTCGGCGTCGAGCCACTGATGACCATGGCCACGGTCAAACGCCAGCGCGAAATGGGACAGATCGGCAAACAACAAGCCGTGCGCAGTTCGTTGCCGCAGGGCCGAGCCGAAATCTTGAACGCGATCAGCGCAGCGGCGCGCGACCGTCACTAAGCTTCTGGTTCATGGGCAAAGGGGACACACATGCCAATTCCAAGAACAATTTCGTCGCTGACATTGCTTGCCGGACTCGCCGCCGTCATGACCTTTGCTCCGGCCGGCAATCGCGCGGCCGCCGCGATCTGTCCTCAATTCTTGGCGCAGTACTGCGTCGTCGAGAAGGACGGCTACAAACACACCGAGTGGACCAATCCGTGCTTCGCCAAAGAGCACGGCATGAAGGTCGCGCACAAGGGCGCGTGCAAGGCTAAATAAAGACTGGCCGCGCCGCCAAAGCGTGCGTTATCGCTTTTTTCCGCCTTTGCGGCGCGGGCGTGCGGCAGCGCATGACTTGCCGCCGCGCCGCGGCCCGGACGCGCCACCGCGCGCCCCAACCCGCGCGCTCCAGTATTCCCAGGTCCGCGTCACCACCGTGGGCATCGTGCTGAGTGCGCCCGCGAGCTTGATCTCGCCGCGATGCAAGGGCGCCGAGGACGCGAGCGATTGCGCCCGCCATTGATATTCGGCGTTCTGACACATGAAGATGGAGCGCGACACCAGCTCCTTCAGTCCACCGCCGACGACGGTCGCGCCGTGGCGGTTCATCATCACTACCGAGTGCGTGCCCAACGCGCGTGCAAGCGAGCGGCCCTCCTCCGGCTTCACGACCAGAAGATTGGTGTCGCCGAATTCGTCGTGCTGATCCCAGAACGGCGCCTCCTCGCCCATAGCCGCGCCGAGATGAAAGACAGGGACGATCGGCACACCGGCGATGGCGAACGGCATGATCGCCGGCGCATGGTGATGACACACCGCCATGACGTCGGCACGCGCCTGATAGATGCAGCCGTGAATGACGCGTTCGGCATAGAGATGCACTTTCGGCGGCTTCACCGGAACTGAATCGAGGCTGTATTCCAGGATGTCGTCCGGCTCGATCAGCAGCGGCGAGCGCGAGCGCGGCAACAGATAGCGTTTCGGATCGGTCGGATGACGCGCGCTGACATGGCCGAAAGCGTCGAGCACGCCTTCGTTGGCGAGAATACGGTTGGCGAGCGCCAGTTCTGCGATGACATCTTTCAGGGTGTCGGCCACGATCGATCCTCGTTGTTGGGGAATGCCGCCACTCATAGCATCCTGAGATCAGGCAGTTGTAGGGGGCCGCCGCCGAATCGGCCTGTCTTTGCCTGCCGTTTTACGTGATAATGCTGCGTCGAATACGCACGCCGAGCCGATGGGTTCAGGGAAGCGCATCGAAGATGGGGAGAGCACACATGGTTGCATTTACCCTCAATGGAAAGCCACAAGAGGTGGAGGCCGGGCCCAATACGCCGCTGCTCTGGGTCTTGCGCGAGCACCTGAAACTCACCGGCACCAAATTCGGTTGCGGCATCGCCGCGTGCGGCGCGTGCACCGTGCATATCGACGGCGAGCCGATGCGCTCGTGCGCCATGCCGGTCTCGCTCGTCGCCGGAAAGTCCGTCACCACCATCGAGGGCCTCTCGCCTGACGGCAGTCACCCGTTGCAGAAGGCCTGGATCGCCGAACAAGTGCCGCAATGCGGCTACTGCCAGTCCGGCCAGATCATGCAGGCTGCTGCGCTGCTCACCGCCAACAAGAATCCGACACGCGACGAGATCGTTGCGCACATGGACGGCAATATCTGCCGCTGTGGCACCTATCTGCGAATCATCAACGCCATCCAGCGCGCGGCGCGGGAGGGCTGAGCCATGTCCGAGCACACGACATTTGCTTCGGTGAATCGCCGCGACCTCCTCAAGGCCACGGCCGGCCTCACATTCGCTCTGGCGATTGCGCCCGACATGATGTTCGGCAGTGATGCGTTGGCCGAAGCGCCGTACTCTCCCAATGTGTGGCTAACCATCGCGCCTGACGGCACGATTACCATCGTCTCGCCGGCAGCCGAGATGGGCCAAGGCTCATTCACTACGCTGCCACTGATCCTGGCCGAAGAACTCGACGCCGATTGGGCCAAAGTGAAGCCTGTCTTCCCAACCAATTGGGACGATAAGAAATACGGCAATCCCTCGTACAACTACACGTTCCAAACCTCCGCGAGCGCTTCGGTCACCGGCTACTTCACCTCGCTACGCATCGCCGGCGCGCAGGCGCGCCGCGTGTTGCTCGATGCAGCCGCGGCCCATTGGGGCGTGCCGGCCAGCGAACTCAGCACCGAGCCAAGCATCGTCATCCACAAAAATTCGGCAAGGCGCATCAGCTATGGCGAGATCGCCGCCTTCGCCACGGTGCCTGCTGAGCTGCCGAAGGTGGAAGAGAAGGATCTGAAGCCAGCTGCCAGCTTCCGGCTGATCGGCAAGGATGTCGGGCGCATCGATGTGCCGTTCAAAGTGACCGGCGCAGCCAAATACGGCATGGACGCCCAGGTGCCCAACATGGTGTATGCCGCGGTGCTTCAATCGCCCTACGCTGGCGGCGCACCAATCGAGGTCGACGAAGCCCGCGCGCGCAAAGTCGCGGGTGTGACCGATGTCGTGAAACTGCCCGAGGGCGTCGGCGTCATCGCCGCGACGGTGGAAGCGGCGCAGGCCGGGAAAAATCTACTCAAGGTGACCTGGGGCAATGCAGCCGGCGCGCATCTCGACAGCGAGCGAGCGCTCGACGACCTCGCGGCGATCGGCCGCGACGCGAGCCGCGAGGGCGTGCCCTACGAGAAGGTTGGTGACGCCAAAGCCGCGATGGCAAGCGCCAAACGCGTCTTCCGCGGCGAATACCGCACACGTTATGTCTATCACGCGCAGATGGAGCCGATGAACGCCACCGCCGCGGTCAGCGCCGACGGCAAATCGGCCGAACTGTGGGTCGGCACGCAGGCTGCCAGCAATCTTCTCACCAGCGTGGCGCGGTTGCTCGAGAGCGACCGAACAAAAATCACGTTGCACCAGCAATTCATCGGCGGCGGCTTTGGGCGCCGCAGCAGCAACGAAGCACCGTTCGACGCCGTCCGGCTTTCCAAAGCAATTGGCAAACCGGTCAAGCTGATCTGGACGCGCGAGGACGACATCGCGTTTGGAAAATTCCGCCCGATGACGGCGCATCACATCGAGGCCGGCTTCGATGAAGCCGGCAAGCTCGTTGCCTGGCATCATCGCGTCGTCGCCGAATCGGTTGTGGCCTACATGTCCGGTGATGCAAAACCACGCCAGGACCGCATCGTGATGAAAGGCTCGCCGGTCCCGCAGTACCCGGTCCCCAACAAGCTTGCTGAGCATGTGATCGAAAATCGCGGCGCGCGGGTGTCGCCCTGGCGCGGCGTCGGCAACGGCCACAATGCGTTCGCGGTCGAGAGCTTTCTCGACGAGATCGCGACCGAACTTGGCAAGGATCCACTGGCGTTCCGCCTGGAGCTCACGGAAGGCGTGCCGCGCATGCAGCACCTCCTGCGCGTCGTATCCGAAATGTCGGAGTGGACGCGCAAACGCGAAAACACAGCACTTGGCGTCGGCACCATGGTGAAGGACGACACGCTGGCGGCCGGTGTCGCCGAAGTGTCGCTCGACCGGAAGACCGGCAAGATCAAAGTCCTCAATTTCTGGGCCGCACTCGATGCCGGCATTGCGGTACAACCGAGGAATCTCGCGGCGCAAACCGAGGGCAGCATCATCTACGCGCTCGGCCACGTGCTGCGCGAGAAAATCGATATCGAAGACGGGCACGTGCTGCAGTCGAACTACAGCGATTACCAGGTCGCGCGCATGTCGGACGTGCCGCACATCGAGATCAAGGTGGTGTCCACCGACAATCATCCGACCGGCGGTGGCGAGGAAGGCGTGCCGCTGGTCGCCTGTGCGGTCGGCAATGCCATCGCTAAGCTCACCGGCGTGCGGCTGCGCGAGCTACCGTTCTCACCAGACCGGGTACGTGGAGCACTAGGAGCTTAGCTGCCGGGTCCGTGCTGCCGCTGCTCCGAAGTTGCTACTGAATTGCTGGCGCAGAGGGCGCGGCCGCGGCAGCGTTGAGCCGCGCCACTTCCGCTTCCAGTCGGGAAATGTTGTCGAACAGCCGCGCGGTGGCGAGACGCAGGAAATAGAAGCCGAAGGTCGGGTTCTGATAATAGAGCTGCTCGACCTGTTCATAAGTGATCGACAGCACCCGGCCGGACTCGATGCATTCCAGGGTGGCTGTCCGCCGGTTGTCCGGCGCCAGCATCGCCAATTCGCCAACGACATCACCCGGTTTTAGTTCGATGCCGAGTTCGCGCAATTGATAACGTCCGGTCACCGTACTGAAC
>JASHVC010000680.1 GCA_030039655.1 Xanthobacteraceae bacterium
GTTCGACCTGTTGCAGGCGATGAACACCGGCCACGACGGATCGATGGGCACGCTCCACGCCAACATGCCGCGCGAGGCGCTCTCGCGCCTGGAGTCGATGATAACCATGGGCGGCTACTCGCTGCCGTCGCGCACGATCCGCGAAATGATCTGCGGCTCTATCGACGTCGTCATCCAAGCGGCGCGTCTGCGCGACGGTTCGCGCCGCATCACGCACATCACCGAGGTGATGGGCATGGAAGGTGACGTCATCATCACCCAGGATATTTTCGTCTATTCGATGCTCGGTGAGGACCCCAACGGCAACATTATGGGGCAGCACCGATCCACCGGCATCGGCCGTCCCCGCTTCTGGGAACGCGCGCGCTATTACGGCGAAGAGGCGCGGCTTGCGGCTGCGCTCGACGCTGCGGAAGCTGCCGAGCCGGCCCGCGGGTAGAAAACAGGACCGCTATGCAGACCTACGCATTATTTTTTTTGGTAGCGCTGGCGATCGGCGGGGTTGCGTACGTCTTCCTTTATCCATTCCTATCCGGCGAGCGGAACGCCGAACGGCGCGTAGCGGCGGCGGCGCGCGCCGAACCTGTTTCGCGAACGACGCGGACCGCGCAGAAATCGCGACGCGAACAAGTCGAAGGCTCACTCAAGGAGCTCGAGCAGCGGCAAAAGAAGGCCAAGCGCCCGCCGCTTTCGGTGCGCATCTCGCAAGCCGGGTTGAGCTGGTCGAAACGCCGCTTCCTCACAATCTCCGCCGGGCTTGGTGTGTTTGCTTTTCTGTTTGTATTCCCAATGACCGGAGATGTCTTCTCGGCACTTGCCTTCGGCTTCGCGGCGGGCTGCGGCCTCCCTCTCTGGCTCCTCAGGTTTCTCAAAAAGCGCCGGGAATCGCGTTTTCTCGAGGGCTTGCCGGACGCGGTCGACGTCATCGTCCGCGGCATCAAGGCCGGCCTGCCGCTGCTCGACAGCCTCAAGATGATCTCCTCCGAGGCGCCGGAGCCCCTGCGTAGTGAATTCCGCGGCATCATCGAAACTCAGACTATCGGCATCCCACTCGGCGATGCTTGCCTCAAACTCTATGAGCGCATTCCACTTGCCGAAGCGAACTTCTTCGGCATCGTCATTGCCATTCAGCAGCGCGCCGGCGGCAATCTGTCGGAGGCGCTCGGCAACCTTTCCAACGTGCTGCGCGAACGCAAGAAGATGAAGGCGAAGATCAAGGCGATGTCGATGGAGGCAAAGGCCTCGGCCGCAATCATCGGCGCCCTGCCTATCGTCGTCATGACGTTGGTCTGGTTGACGAGCCCGGAATATATCGAACTTTTATGGACCGAAGCCTTGGGCCGGGTGATGCTCGCTGCCAGCGCCATCTGGATGTTCCTCGGCATCATGGTGATGCGCAAGATGATCAACTTCGACTTCTAGGGCGCCGCGCTATGAGCTCCATGATCGAGCAGTTTCTCGACTCCCGGCTTCTCACCATGTTGTTCGCCGCCATCGCGGCCGGCGCGACGGTGATCACGCTGGCCATGCCGCTGCTCGCGCCCGATACGTTGAACAAGCGCATGAAAGCCGTGGCGCTCGAGCGCGAGAAAATCCGTCTGCGCGAGCGCGAGCGGTTGGCGCAGAACAGCAAGATCTCGCTGCGGCAATCGCCGCGAGCGTACATGAAGACTATCGTCGACAATCTCGATTTGAATAAATGGCTTGGCCAGGACGAAGCCCGCTCCCTGCTCATGCAAGCAGGCTATCGCGGCCAGGCACCCTACGTCACTTATTTGTTCTGCCGCATGGCGATGCCTATCATCATGCTGATTGTTGGAACGTTCTATATTTTCGTTGTGCTCGATCTTGACTACCCGGCGACCATGAAGGTGGCCATGTCCATCGGCGCCGCTTATCTCGGTATGATCAGTCCGAATCTATTCCTAAAGAACGTGATCGCGCGGCGGCAGGTTTCACTCAAGCGCGCGTTCCCCGATGCACTCGATCTACTGCTGATCTGCGTCGAATCCGGCATGTCGGTTGAGGCCGCCTTCCGCAAGGTCAGCGAGGAGGTTGGCTCGCAGTCGGTGGCGCTGGCGGAGGAATTCACGCTCACCACGGCGGAATTGTCCTATCTGCCCGATCGCCGTCAGGCCTATGAGAACCTAGCGCAGCGCACCGGTCTCGAGGGCGTCAAGGCCGTCTCCATCGCCTTGCAGCAGGCGGAGCGCTATGGCACGCCGCTCGGCACCACCTTGCGGGTACTGGCGCAGGAAAATCGCGACATGCGCATGTCGGAAGCTGAGAAAAAGGCGGCCGCTCTGCCGCCGAAGCTCACAGTGCCGATGATCCTATTTTTCCTGCCGGTTCTGTTTATCGTCATTCTCGGCCCGGCCGCGATCCGCATAATGCAGCTGCAATAGCGGCCAACAGTAAGCAGCGGCCCCGTGGTCTAGTCGTAGACCGTCTCCACGTAGTGATCTGAATCAACGACGGCTTCGATCACGGTCGGTCCGGGGGCGGCGAGGGCGGCCGTCACGGCTTCTTCCAACGCCGCGGCGCTGTGCACGCCGCGTGCCGGCACGCCGAAATAGTGCGCGGGCGGCTCGCGGTAGTCTTCGTCCTGC
>JASHVC010000053.1 GCA_030039655.1 Xanthobacteraceae bacterium
GCTGAGGTCACCGCAAGCGCGCGGATGGTGCCGCTGGCGATTTGCGGATAGGCCGGCGGCAGAGTGGCAAAACCGATCGGTGTCTGATTGGAAAGGACGGCTTGCACCGCCGGCGCGCCGCCGTTGTAGGGTACGCTGGTGGCGTCGAGATGAAAGCTCAGCTTGAACAGTTCGGCGGCGAGCATGGGCGTGGTGCCAAGCCCGGATTGGGCGATGGCGTATTTGCCGGGATTGGCCTGGAGGAGCGCAATCAGCTCCTTGACGGTTTTGACCGGCATCGAAGGATGGACCATCAGCACATTCGGCGAATCCACCGCCAGCGTCACCGGGGCAAAATCCTTGAACGGATCGTAGGGATTGCCGGCGTAGAGGCTAGGATTGACCGAAAAGCTCGAGCTCGCCACCAGGATGGTATAGCCGTCGGCCGGCGACCGCGCGACCATGGTCATGCCTATATTGCCGCCCGCGCCCGCGTGATCTTCGACGTAGAATTGCTGACCGAGCGTCTTGGACAGCTTGTCGGCCAACAAGCGGCCAATAAGATCGCTGGGGCCGCCGGCCGCAAACGGCGCGATGATCCTGACCGGATGCTGCGGGTAAGCACCTTGCCCATAAGCCGCGCCGGAAACCAGCGCGGCCATCAGAGCCAAAACGCATCGAAGCGCCACTCGCGGCATGGACTGTCCTCCCTCGGATCGTTCTTGCTATCATCGCTTCCAACGATGACGCAGTAAACGGCAAACTGCGCGAGGGGAGGCTGTGAATGTCGGATGCGACGTTTCAAATCACCGGACACGCCACCGTGCTGCACGTCAAAGACATGCCGGCGGCGCTGGCCTATTACCGCGACAAGCTCGGCTTTGCCGTCACGTTCACCTGGGAAGACCCGCCGCGTTACGTTTGCCTGCGTTTCGGCGAGGCCTCCATCCATCTGAATTCTTACAAGCCGCCGGCCGCAACATCGATCGTCTGCATCTTCTGCAAGGGTGTCGATGCGCTGCACGAGGACCTCGCGGCGCGCGGCGCCAACATCACGCGCGCGATGATGACCCATCCTTACGGCATGCGCGATTTCGTGGTGACCGACCGAGACGGCCACGAATTGGTGTTCGGCCAGGGCACCTCGGAATGATCGTCGCTTTGTATAGGAACGCAACAAAGGAAACCCCATGAGCGCAAAGAAAGTAACGCGAGACGACCTGCGCGCCGCCGCAGAGAAGTACAAGAACTGGGGCAAGTGGGGCCCGGATGACGAGATCGGCACGCTCAATTACACGTCGCCTGAGGACATCGTCGCGGCGGCGCGGTTAGTCAAGAAGGGCAAGGTGATCTCGCTCGCGCTCAACTTCGACAATAATGGGCCACAAGGCGGCAAGACCAATTATCCGGCGCTCGGCCGCATCAATCCGCTGCACACCATGCTGCGCACCGGCACCGACGCCTATTCGGGCGTGCTCGACAAGCGTGGCATCCGCGCCGCAGACGACATGGTGGTGATCCCGTTGCAATGCGGCACTCAATGGGATGGCCTCGGTCACGTGTTCTACGAGAACAACATGTGGAACGGCTACGACTGCCGCGAAGTGTCATCGTTCGGCGCGGCGAAGTGCGGCATCGAGAAGACCAAGAGCAAGATGGTCGGCCGCGGCGTTTTTCTCGATGTGGCCGGCGCGCTCGGCAAAGAATGCCTCAACGACGGCTACGGCATCACCTGCGAGGACCTCAACAACACCGCGGAGGCGCATAACGTCACGCTCAAGCGCGGCGACTACGTGGTCGTACGCACCGGCCAGATGGAACGCTGCCTCAAGGCCGGCAGCTGGGACGGCTACCCGGGCGGCGACGCGCCGGGCTTCGCCTTCGAGACGCTCGAATGGATCGCGCGCACCGAACTCGCTGCGCTCGCCAGCGACACCTGGGGCTGCGAGGTGCGGCCGAACAACACCGAGGGCGGCATCAACCAGCCCTGGCATTGGATCACCATCCCGATCATGGGCATGACCATGGGCGAGATTTTTTATCTGAAAGATCTCGCCGAGGACTGCGCCGAGGACGGCGTCTACGAATTCATGTTCGTGGCGCCGGCGATTCCGATCACCGGCGCGGTCGGTTCGCCGACCAATCCGCTGGCGATCAAATGATGATGTCTGACTTTGGGGCAGAGCGGAAATGCTAACCGCGCCTGATACGGTGTAATCGAACAGGGGAGGCCCACAATGGAGTTTTACCTCAGCTTTTCCGACCTCTTCGAAAGGTTACCTAACAAAATCGCCGTGATCTTTGTCCCTATTTTCCTGTTTACCCTCCTGGCCGAGGCTGTCGTGATCCAGGCTCGGTATGGCAGTTACCCTTGGAGAACGACTGGTGTTTCGGCTGTCGTTGCGGTTGGGCACCTGCTGACCCAAGCCGCTGCCCACGGCTTGATATTCGGCGTGATCGCTGCGGCGGTCTATGAGGTCCGGCTAACGACCATTCCCGTCTCCTGGGCACATTGGCCGAACTTGATCGTTCTATTCCTGCTGACCGACTTGGCTTTCTATGTCGAGCATCGCTGCTCACACCGCATTCGCCTCCTGTGGGCCTCGCACAGCGTCCATCATAGTACCGACCGGATGGTGGTCTCGGCGGCCTTCCGTCTGTCCTGGACGCCGCTCCTGTCGGGAGTGTTTTTGTTCTATCTACCCATCGTTTGGATCGGCTTCGATCCGGTCTGGGTGTTCGGCACGGTCTCGGCCGGCCTGACCTACCAGTTTTTCGTTCACACTGAGCTAGTTAAACGGATTGGGTGGTTGGAATGGATCATCAATACGCCATCAGCCCACCGCGTCCATCACGCAAGTAATCCCGAATACATCGACAAAAACTTCGGCGGCGTTCTGATGATCTGGGATCGTCTTTTCGGCACGTATCAGGCGGAGCTTCCGGATATCAAGATACGCTACGGACTCTCACATCCTCGATCTTCGCCCACCAATCCCTTCGTCATCGCCTACGAAGAGCTCTGGCGAATGCTCAAGGAAGTATTTAGCGCCCGCGGTTGGCACACGCGGATTTCCAGCATCCTGGGACCGCCGGCTTGAACCGGCCCCGGAGCAAGTCACGCCAACCCTGACTAATCAACATCGGAGACAAAGTCTGGCAGTCGTTGGATCGACCGCCGCCGCGGCTTGATTTGATCAGCGGCCGTGGCTTGCGACGACCTTGGCGCAAGCCGGGGAAATCTTGTCCTTGTGGTCGGCCAGGCAATTAAGGAGGCGGCCGCCACCGGGCATCATGCCAGGACAGAATGTTTTCACGTCAGCGCTGCACGCCGCGCGTTCGGCCGCGGTCTGCGCCAGAGCTGCCGTTGAGAGGGCGCTCAGCATCAACGCGATCATTCCGGCTCGCAATATCATCATAATCCTCCTTTGGTGGGTAAGCTTGCGATTTGATCTGGTGGAGACTGCGCATGACTCACAGCGGAGTCAGCTTACCTTTTCCTTTCGCACCGGCCGCCCTTCGAGGCCGGCCTCGCGATGATCGCCGAGCGGCCCATCCGGCCGCATGGTGAAGACCTTGTCCACATACGTGTAGTCAAAATAGCCGAGCCGGGCGAGTGGCCGGATTTTGGCGACGTCGAGCTTCCCCTCGGGCGTGAGGACATCGTCGCGGATGTGCACGCCGACGACGCGGCCGATGACGAGATGATGCACCTGATCGCGCACGCGCGCCGGCAGCGCCAGCGACGAGTGAAATTTGCATTCGAGATGAACCGGTGACGCCTTAACGCGCGGCGGCTTGACCAGACGCGATGGAATCATCTCAAGCCCGGCGAGCGCCGCTTCATCGACCTCCGGCGGCACGAAGCGCGAGGTGACGTTGACTGCTTCACGTAACTCATAGGTCGCCATGTTGACGACGAATTCGCCGGTGTCGGCGGCATTCTTGGCGCTGTCCTTCCGGCGCCCACTCTCGGGAAACGAAGCCGCCGAGAACATCACGTAAGGCGGATCGTAAGCGAGATTGTTGAACTGGCTGTAGGGCGCGAGATTGACGATGCCTTCGGTGCTGACAGTCGAAATCCAGCCGATCGGACGCGGCACGACGATCGATTTGTACGGGTTGTATCGCAAACCGTGATCGTCTTTGTCGGGTTCGTAAAACATCTCGGCTGTCCTCTCTGGCTATCGGATTGAGCTTGGCGTTCAAGCGCGTGCCGCGATCGCGACTGCTTCCAGATGATCGTTGAGAATTTTCGACAGCGCCGAGGGCGGCTCGCGGCCGAACCCGCAATAGGCGCCGAGGCCGAATTTCGGCAGATATTTGCGCGCCGTTGCGATGCGCTCATTGAAGCGCGTCATGTTGTGAATGGCGCCGAGATAGACGCGAGCGCCTTGCGGATCGAGATCGCGCAGCGGCGCAAAGAACGCGTCGTCGCTGCGATCGAGCACCGGAATGTGGATCCAGTCCACCGGCCGCCCCGACGCCGCTCCGAAAGCGTTGGCGAGCTTCACCGTCTGGCTGAGATCATCGGGAGCAAAACGTGGCCAGCCGCCGAGCGTGCCGAAGCAGAAGTGATAGCCGAGCGCGACCTCACGCGGAATCGTGGGCGCGAGATTACGCACCTCCGCGAGATTGCGCTCGACGGCGGCTTCTAGCGGAAAACCCGGTATGGCGCCATAAGCGTCCTGAACTTCGGTAGAGCAATCCCATTGGATGGCGAGTTCATGCGCCGGAATTTTGTTGACGATCATCGCAATCTCGGCGCGCGTCGCCGCCTCGTAGCCCGGCCTGATCCTCTCGAGATCGTCCCGGTCCGGAAAAATCCGAGGCGGAAGCACGCTGTTGACCATTGGGATCGACACCTGAAACCGCAGGTGCGGCGCCAGAACGCCTTTTTCCTTCATGGTGCGAAAGACAAAATAGGAGTTTACGGCGTCGCGCGCGTAGCCGAGCCGCCATCCGGGATCACCGAAACGCACCTGGCGCACGCCGTCCCTGACCTTGAACCACCAGGCGTCAGCCGCGTTGCGCGGATGCTGGCGCTCGACGCCATTCTCGTCCGGCACCGGCCGCTGCACCACTTCAAGCTCCGGATGTGCGGCGAGCACTTGATAGTGCACACGGCTGATCCAATGCCGCCGCGGGCCGACTTCGCCATCCGGCATGGCCGTCAAGTATTTGCCGAGCGGCGCGCCGAACGCGCTGAACACCTCCTCTGGCGTGTCGAACGGAATACTTCCAACCAATAGGAGTTCGCCGCCACTCACCGTTTTCCTCCGTCGCTTGCCAGCATTAGGTGCCAGTATACATTGGCGGCGCGATCGGGAAACAAAGGCGGGTCCGGTGAACAAACTCATTCGCATGGCGCTCTGCTGCGCCATCGTCGCAATTGCGGGCCCGGCCGGCGCGCAGAACTGGCCGAGCCGCCCGGTCAAGCTGATCGTGCCGACCGGCGCCGGCGCCGCCACCGATGTGATGGCGCGGTTCGTCGCCGACGGCGTCTCGCGCACGCTCGGCCAGCCAATGTTTGTGGAGAACATTCCCGGCGCGTCAGGCATTTTGGCGCACGAGACTGCGGCACGCGCCGCGCCCGACGGCTACACGGTGCTGTTCACCAATTCGTCGGGCATGGCCATCAATCTGATTTCCTTCAAACAGCTTCCCTACGATCCGACGCGCGACTTCGCGGCGGTATCGCTGGTGTGCAACATCGCGCCGCAGATGCTCTCGGTGAATGCCGACCTGCCGGTCAAGACCGTGAGCGAGTTGATCGCGTATGCCAAGGCCAATCGCGGCAAACTTTCCATCGCGTTCGACACCACGGCTGGCGCAGCCGCATTCGGCGCCAAGCTGTTCAACAAGCGTGCGGACCTCGGCTTGATCGAGGTCCCATACCGGTCCGCCGCGCAGATGACTCAAGATGTCGCCAGCGGCGTCAATCAAGTGATGTTGACGTCGATCGTCGCCGCCAACGGCGTGGTCCAGGCCGGCAAGGTGCGTCGGCTAGCCATCACCTCGGAGCAGCGCTTCCCAGGATTGCCGGATCTGCCGTCGCTGCACGAGACTGTGCCCGGCGTGGTGATCGACGGCTTCTTCGCCATCGTGGCACCCGCCGCCACGCCGGCCGACGTGGTCGCCCAACTTAACCGCCATATCGATCAATATCTCGGTGGCGCGGACATCCATGCGCGCCTGCTCGCCCTCGGCCTCGACACCGCCGGCGGCGGCACGCCGGAAACCACCGCGCAAACCATTCGCAAGGAGCAGGAACGCTGGCGTGCAGTCGGCAAGGAGCTGAACGTCGAGCCGCAGTGAAGCTGTTCAATTCGTTCGCGGCGCGACGCGAATCCCGCTCCAACCGGAGCGGTCGATCGCTTGTCGGACGATGCCCGATGCCTTGGCGTGTTCGGCGAATTCGCTGAGAAACGCGAGCCGCGCGGCGTGTCCTTTAGGAACGCCGAACCCAAGTGAATTGAATCCGTAGCGGCCTTCCCAGACCCGCGAGCCCGGCAGGCGGGCGACGTAGTGGCGCAAGACTTCGTGCAGCGAGGCGAACAAGTCCGCTTCTCCGCGTTGCAGGATTTGGAACGTCGGCTCGGGCATGTCGGCGTAAACGAACGTCGCATGCTTGATGATCTTGTCCAGGGCAATGGTCGAAGCATGGTGGCGCACGGCCGCGATCCGCACGCCCGGACGGTCCGCGTCCGCAATGCTTCGATATGGCGAGTTGGTCGGCGCCATCAAAGTGTAGTCCGCTTCGACAATCGGCGCGGTGTAATCGATCTGGGTGGCCCGGTCCGCCTCGATGCCGATGATGCCGGCATCGCAGGCACCGGATGCGATGCTGGCCAGCGCATTGGCAGGGTTGGGGTGCTCGACCGGCAAGCCCTTGACGGCGAGCTCGGCGCCAAGGGAGCGAACAATGTCAACGCACCAGCCGCCAAGTTCGCCGGTGACCGAATCCTTGGTGTACTGCGGCACGTAGAGGGCGACGCGAACCTGGCCGGCCCGCACGAGGTCGGCGACGCGCGGATCGGTGGATTGCTCCGTTTGGACCATGACTGTCACCTGTTTTGAACTACAGCGTTGCGCGTGTCTCCAGCCGCGTCCGGCGCGTATCTGATCCCGGTCAGCGCCGCAACACCCGCCAGCACGTTGATCAATAGCGCAAAGGATACGTGCGCGGCGAGCGACCCCGCATAGGCCGATAGCAGGCCGATGCCGATGATCGGCAACGAATTGCCCGCGAACAGAGCAATCAGATAACTCGATACGACCTCCGCACGCCGATCGGCGGGTGCGATGCGATTGATGACTTCCAAACTGCCGCGATAACCGAGGCCACCCGCGACGGCGCCGACCGCCGCTGCCAGCAGCAACATCGGCAGCGATTTGAGAACTTCGGCGCCGACCAAAAGCCACACGCCCGGGATCAGCAGCGCCAAGGCACCAAACATGGTGGCCTGACTGCTAAATCTTCCGGTCGACAAGATGGTGATGGCGGCAATTCCGAACAGTTCGCACACAACGGCACCGGCCACGAGCGGCGCGGCCAAGTGCATGCTGTCAGCGAGCACATTGGGGATCAGCGCGGAATAAAAACCGATGACAGCGAACGTTGAAAAGCCGGTGACCGCTGGCGAAACGAACTGCAGCCGGATGTTTTGCGGTACGCCAAGCCGGGGCTTCAGCGAAACCTCGGCAAGGCGGACGGGGTTCGCGAGCGTCTCGGGCGTAAAGAGGATCGCCACCGCCGTTGCACACAGCACCGCGATGTAAACAAGAAATGGCAGGAGCAACGGCGCCGGAGCAAATTCCGCCAGCACGCCACCGATGATCGGCCCCGCCGCGCAGCCGAAGAAATTTGCCGCCGCCGCGATCCGCGCCGCGGCCCCTCGCCGCGAACCTGTGTAAAGCTCCGCGATCCAAGCCGTCACGGTCCCGGACGCCAGCCCCGTCGAAAAGCCGCTCAGCGCCCTCGCCACGAACAGCCACGGCGTGCTCGCCGCGCAGGCAAACACCGCGGCGCTGGCAATGCCGAATCCGATCGCCGGCAAGCACGTGGCGCGGCGCCCGATCTGGTCCGACAGCCGGCCGAAGAACAGCAGCGCCACGAGATTGCCCAGCACATAGACGGCGTAGATCAGGGTCAGCATGACCCCGGAAAATCCGAACGCGTGCTTATAAAGCGGATAGAGTGGCGTCGGCAAAATCGCGCCGACAAACGCCACGGCGAGCGCGATGGCGGCGAGCGCTAGCGCCACGACGTTGCCGCGGCCGCGATGCAGTCTAAGGCTGGTCAAGGTAAAGAACTCTGGCTGTTCCCGGCGTCCAGGGCTCGTTTCACAGTCGGAATACCTAAACCACCCGATTCCGGTGCAATGAGCCAGCGCCAAAAACGCTGCGCCGCCATGCCCGGTGCAAATCCCACGCGGGATCACGCAATTGCGCTTTGCCCGTCATTGACTACATTTGTCACTATCTCGCCATTCAAAAAGGGCGGCACATCTCATGGATACCAAGACGGACACCAAGCAATACCCCGTCACTCACACCGATGCGGAGTGGCACAAGATTCTCTCGCCCGAACAGTTCCGCATCATGCGCGAACACGGCACCGAACCGCCGGGAAGCTGCGCGCTTAATCACGAAAAGCGTGCTGGAACCTTCTCCTGCGCGGGCTGCGGCCAGCCCTTGTTCATGTCGAAGCAGAAGTTCGAAAGCGGCACCGGCTGGCCGAGTTTCAACGATCCGGTGCCGGGATCGACCGAGACCTCCACCGATCGCAGCTATTTCATGACCCGCACCGAGGTGCATTGCAGCCGCTGCGGCAGCCATCTGGGCCACGTGTTCGAGGACGGCCCGCCGCCCACGCACCTGCGCTACTGCATCAACGGCGTGGCGATGAATTTCAAGCCGGAGTAACGCCATCGCACTGGTTGCTTAAGCAAGGCGAATGGCACCTCCGCTTCTTCAACTCAAAGACACCGTGCTGACGTTCGGCGGCACGCCGCTCTTCTCCGGCGCGGAGTTATCCGTGTGTCCCGGTGAGCGGGTGTCGCTGATCGGCCGCAACGGTTCCGGCAAATCGACGCTTTTGCGAATCGCTGCCGGACTGATCGAACCAGACCGCGGCACACTTTTCGTGCAGCCCGGAGCACTGGTGCGCTACTTGCCGCAGGAACCGGACTTTTCAGGCTTTCCGTCTTCGCTCGCCTACGTGGAAGCCGGGCTGCGGCCAAGCGACGATCATCATGCCGTCGACCGCCACGCTGCCCTTCGTCTGCTGGAACAACTCGGACTCACCGGGAAGGAAAATCCGGCGCATCTGTCCGGCGGCGAGGCCCGCCGCGCCGGCCTCGCCCGCGTGCTCGCTGCCGACCCTGACATCTTGCTCCTCGACGAGCCGACCAATCATCTCGATCTGACGACGATCGAATGGCTGGAGCGCGATCTCGATGCCCGGCGAACCGCGCTGGTGATTGTCAGCCACGACCGCCGCTTTCTTTCGACACTGTCGCGCAGCATGGTCTGGCTCGACCGAGGCCGGACGCGGCGTCTCGAACGCGGATTTGCTCACTTCGAGGAGTGGCGCGACACCGTCATGGCCGAGGAAGAACGCGAGCAGCACAAGCTCGGTCGTAAAATCGTCGCCGAGGAACATTGGCTGCGCTTCGGCGTCACCGGCAGGCGCAAGCGCAATATGCGCCGGGTCGGCCTGTTGCAGGAATTGAGAGAGCGGCGGCGCACATATCGCGCCGATGCCGGCAAAGTCGCCATGATTGCCGGTTCGGCGTCACCGTCCGGCGCGCAGGTCATCGAGGCTTTCGGCGTAAGCAAAAGCTATGCGGGCCGGCCTATCGTGCGCGATTTCTCGATTCGCATTCAGCGCGGCGACCGCATCGGCATCGTCGGGCCGAATGGCAGCGGCAAGACCACGCTGATCAACCTCCTGACTGGTGTGATATCTCCAGATACCGGAACAATCAGGCTCGGATCGTCGCTTGCTGTCGCGACACTCAATCAGCATCGGGACAGTCTCGATCCGAATGTGACCGTTGCGGAAGCTCTGACAGGAGGTAGTGGCGACACCGTGATGGTGAACGGCCAGGGCAAGCACGTCATGAGCTACATGAAGGACTTTCTGTTCGCGGGCGAACAGGCCCGCACGCCGCTCGGCAAGTTGTCGGGCGGTGAACGCGGCCGCCTGATGCTGGCGCAAGCGCTTGCCAAGCCGTCGAATCTACTGGTCCTCGATGAACCGACCAACGATCTCGATATGGAAACATTGGACGTGCTCGAGGACATGCTGGCGGAATATCCCGGGACAGTGCTGCTCATCAGCCATGATCGCGATTTTCTCGACCGACTCGTGAACGGCGTGATCGCGCCGGAGGGCAATGGACGCTGGATCGAATACGCCGGCGGCTATAGCGATATGCTGGCGCAGCGCGGCACGGACCTAACGCGGGAGAAGCCGCGGGAAATAGCGCCGAAAGCGGTCGATAAAACCACCTCAGTCGCTTCAGAAGCCCCGCCCACAAAACGGCGCCTGATGTTCAAGGACAAGCACGCGCTGGAGACATTGCCGAAGACCATCGCGGCGCTCCAAGCTCAAACGAAGGAGTTGCAGACGAAGCTCGACGACCCGCAATTCTATGCGCGCGATCGCGCCGCATTCGAAAAGGTCACCGCCGCACTCGGCGAGCTTCAGGTGAAAATTACCGCGGCCGAGGAGCAATGGCTGGAGCTCGAAATCCTGCGCGAGGAGATCGCCGGCGGCTGATGGGCTGGCTTCACTTCGGCGGCTTGCGCAGGTGAATGTCTTTCACGTCGCTGAAGGAAACTCCCGGATTGTGCTCGCCGGTATATTCGAGATCAAAGGCGTTGCGCGCCAGGAACACCACATCGCCATCGAAATCCTCGGCGATGCCTGAGTGGTAGTTCGTCACGAATTGATCGAGCAGCTTGCGGTCGGCCGCTGCGATCCAGCGCGCAAACGAAAATTGAGGCGTGTCCCAGCCAACTTCGAGCCCATATTCGGCGGCGAGTCGCGCCTTGAGCACGTCGAGTTGCAGGGGGCCGACAACGCCGACCAGCGCCGGCGAACCGTCCGCCGGCAGGAACACCTGAGCCACGCCTTCCTCGGCAAGCTGCTGCAGCGCCTGTTTGAGTTTCTTAGCCCGCATGGCGTCCGGCAAGCGAATCCGTCGCAAAATCTCCGGCGCGAAATTCGGCACGCCCTCGAAATTGAGCTCTTCGCCCTCGGTCAGCGTGTCCCCGATACGCAGCGTGCCGTGATTCGGAATGCCGACCACGTCACCGGCGTACGCTTCTTCGGCGAGCGCCCGATCCTGGGCAAAGAAAAACTGCGGCGCGTGCAGGCTGATGGTCTTGCCCGATCGGACCTGACGGACCTTCATGCCGCGCGTGAGCTTGCCGGAGCAGAGCCGCACAAAAGCAATACGGTCGCGATGGTTCGGGTCCATATTGGCTTGAATCTTGAAAACGAACGCGGACATGCCGGCTTCGGTCGCCGCCACCACCCGCTTGTCGGCCGCTTGCGCCCGCGGGGGCGGGGCCAGCGTGGCGAGCGCATTGAGCAAATCGCCCACGCCGAAATTCTTCAGCGCGCTGCCGAAGAACACCGGCGTCATATGGCCTTCGGCAAAAGCTCGCGGGTCGAGCCGCTTGCACGCATGGCGCACGAGATCGAGCTCGTCGCCGAGCGAAGCCGCGTCGAGATTTGGATTGAGCGCGGCAAGTTCGCCGATCGTCATCTCGCGCAAGCGGCCGGCCGCGCCCACATCACCGTCAAGGAGCCGGACACCGCCTGATGCGACATCGATGGTGCCGACGAAATCGCGGCCGCGCCCGACCGGCCAGTTGATAGGCGCACAATCGAGCGCCAGCGTTTTCTCGATCTCGTCGATGAGTTCGAACGGATCGCGGCTTTCGCGATCCATTTTGTTGATGAAAGTGATGATCGGAATATCGCGAAGCCGGCAGACCTCGAATAGCTTGCGGGTGCGCGGCTCGATGCCCTTGGCTGCGTCGATGACCATCACGGCCGAATCGACCGCCGTGAGCGTGCGGTAGGTGTCTTCGGAGAAATCCTCGTGGCCCGGCGTATCGAGCAGATTGAATACGCGGCCATCATATTCGAACGTCATGACCGAGGTCACGACCGAGATGCCGCGTTCGCGTTCGATCGCCATCCAGTCGGAACGGGTCGATCGCCGATCGCGCTTGGCCTTGACCTGCCCGGCCAGCTGGATCGCCCCGCCGAACAGCAAGAGCTTCTCGGTTAACGTGGTCTTACCGGCATCCGGGTGCGAAATGATCGCAAAGGTGCGCCGCCGCTCGACCTCAGTGGCGAAGGCTGGCTGAGCCGGGCTGTCAACCGGAGTGCCCTCGGGGGCGCGAACGGGCATGTGCATGGCGGACTGCATGTGGCAGTTCCAGCCTTAGCGATCAAGGCTGAATAAGATTCTTATCGAGTTGGCGACGGCGAGCGCGTCAAGACCTCGACCACCTCCGGCGCGTTGCGCACCATGGCCGACAACAAAACATTGCCGGCCTCGGCATCGGCGACGCCGACCTGCAGCGTGTAAACGCCATCCTGGACCAATTCGGCTTCGGCGCCTGCGACGAGTTCAGGTTGTTCGTTGAGCGACAGGCCGATGCCGTGGCCTACGCTGCCGCTCAACATTGGGTGAAGCGGCAATGGCGCAAGTGCGTCGATTACTTTTACATGGAGATCGCCGGCCCGGACGCCGGGTCGCACGGCCGCAATGAGGGCATCGAGCGCGGCTTCGGTCTTTTCCAAAGTCGGTGAACGGCTTTCATCCACGGTGATGAACATGTCCGACCAGTAGCCCATGACTTTCACGGCCAAGTAGCCGACAAGCGGACCGGATTTCTCCTCGAACAGGCCCTGGAAAGGAACCAAGGTGCGGCCACCGTCGAGGCTCACCAGCGTGCGCACATCCTGAGCGCCGAGCGATCGCGCGAGCCGCTCGGCATCGAGTGCCGCCGTCTCCGGCGCACCATTGTTGCGCCAGCTTTCAGTAAACGACTGGGCGGCGCTTTGCAGAAGCTTGCACGACGCCCGCATCATGGTCAGTTCGCGCGGACGCTTGCGCTGCGGCGGCACCACCAGTTCATCGTCGGCACGCCGCAACACAAAGCGCCCGCCGAGGCTGCGTTGCACCGCCTGATTCAACACGGGCGCCATGATGTCAAAGCCGAGCGTGCCGAGTTCAGCGGGCCGCTCGGATATGAGCGACCCCAACCACGGATCGAAGCTTTTTTCCCATTCCGGGCCCATGCCGGAACGCACGTCGGCGATCCACGTCAAGGTCCGCATCGCTGGCAGATCGCGCGTGCTCATGGCGCACAGGAGGCGTGCGTCGCCCGAGCGCGGCAGTAGCGCCATGCCCCAGCGCACGCGTGGAATGAAATTGCTGAGATAGGCAAGCGCCGCGTGCTCACGGACATCGCCATAAACGAGCACAGCCGGCCAGCCGTTGCGATCCATCGCGGCGTACGCGGCGTCGAGCCGCAACGTGAACTCGTCGTACGGCAGACGATCCTGCGCCCACGTATAGGAGCCGATCGTCACGCAAGGCTGCATGGTCCGCATAGCGCGCCTCAGACCACAATCACGTCGAGTTGCACGGGCCGCGCCGATAGCGCGCGAGCGCCGCTGTCGGTCACTACCACTGGCTCGCCACACATCAGATAACCGCTCTCGGGCAGGTACTGGTTGGGATGCATGACGAACACCATGCCGCTCTCGAGCACCCGCCCATTAGCCTCGACGATGTCGCCGGGGCGATCCGAAGTAATACCGAGTCCGTGACCGCGCACGCGCATATAGGGCGGGCGGCAATAATCGCCGTAGCCGGCCTTGGCGATCACGCCGTTGATGGCGCGCGTTAGGTCGGCGACGGTAGTGCCGGCGCGTCCTGCCTCAAGGCCTGCGCCCATGGCGTCCTGCAATATGGCGAATTTCTCGCGGATCACAGGACGCGGCTCACCGATCACCGTCGTGCGGCAAATTTGTGAGAACTGGCCGCGATAGCAGGGCGTAATCTCCAAGAGAATAATGTCGCCCACATCGAGCACGCGCTCGCCGGCGGCACGAACCGCGAGATTGTGCTGCGAGGCGCTCATAAGCAGGAAATTGTCCTCGGCGCCGAGTTTTTTAGTGAAGCAATAAAGCTCGGCCGCCAGCTCGTATTCGCGCAGGCCAGGCCGCGCAAATTCGAGAACCCTTTCGTAGCCACGCTCGGCGATCCAGGTGGCGTGCTCGGCCGCTTTGAGTTCCTCGGCGGTGCGCACGCGCGCAAGATCGCGCGCTAACTCGTCGGCCGGCTTCGGCAGTACACCCAACCCCGCGCCGATACGCGCGGCCAGGGCTTGCCCCAGCAGGGAAAGGCCGACTGATATGGAGCGCGCCACATCTAGACGATGTTTGGCCACAACATCTTTCAGCGCAGCGGCGAGATCGTCGGTACCGATTGTCTGGTCAGTTGAGGAGATCGACGCAGCGCGTTCGCCATCCCAT
>JASHVC010000681.1 GCA_030039655.1 Xanthobacteraceae bacterium
CGGACGCTGGTGCCGACTCGCGCCGGCAGCCGTCTGGTGATGAGCCTCTATCCGTCCGAGATCCGCCAGTGGATCGAACGGCATGGCGGGTTGACTCCAACCCTCATCGAGCTGCGCGGGCGCGAACTCGCTTCGCTCTACCCCAGCTGCCAATAGGGCGCTTCGCTCCGACCGGGGGCGGGTCCCGAGCGGGCCGGCCCGGCGGGACCGGTGAGTTGTCGCCAGGCCCGTTGCGGCCTATCTACGGATCGTGACTCTAAGGCCTACCACCGAGACAGTCGCACCGCGGGCGCTAAGGTGGCCGTTGGTGGTCGCGGCCGGGCCGATCACGCTCGTGCTCGCCGGCACGATCTTGCTTTGGGCCCATTACGGAACGACGGTGTTTTTCGAGACAATCCGCGCCGGGTTTGTGGCGTGCTTCGGCTGATGTGAGTACACGGCGGTGAACGCGCAGTCCTCTCGCATTATCGTGCTGCTGGGCGCCTTTATGGCAGGTCTTCTGCTGTTCCTCGGCGCGATCTTCGCTGTCACCGGCTTTTCCCCCACCCCGCACGCCGCCGCCATCGGGGGTCCGTTTCATCTGGTGGACCAGAACGGCAAGCCGTTCAGCGATCAGGACATGAAGGGCAAGCCTTACCTCGTGTTCTTCGGCTTCACCCATTGTCCCGACATCTGTCCCACCACCCTGTTCGAAATGTCGCAGTTGATGCGCAAGCTAGGGCCAGACGCCGACCGTACCGGCGCCTTGTTCATCACCGTCGACCCCGATCGCGACACGTCGGCCATTATCAAAGACTATTTGGCGAGTTTCGATCCGCATCTGCGCGGACTGACCGGTGACCAGGGGGCGATCGATCAGGCGATCAAGGATTATCGAGTCTATGCCAAAAAGGTGCCGCTGCAGGGCAGCGACTACACTATGGATCACACCGCCATCGTCTACCTGATGGACAAGGACGGCCAATTTGTCGCTCCCTTTGAGCTGCAGCGGTCCGTGGACGCCGAGGCCGCCGAATTACGCCGCTATATGTAAGGCTGGCTTCTGAGCCTTCGGGCCAAGAGATTCTCTGCAAGACTCTCAGTTCAGGCTGTTCTTCGCCGGGCTCTCCGGCGGCGCTTCAAATCGTCGAGGCGCGAGTTCTTGGCCAAGCCGTGCTCAGTCTTCTCCCAACGCTGCGGGGCGCTGATAAGCTGGAACAGCGCCCGCCACGCGGCGAGCGAAAGCAGGAGCCAATAGAGCGGCGTCAGCACCAGTACCCACGCATGGGCTGATAGGCCCCGACGTTGCAGCCCGATCAGATCTAGCGTGATGGCTGAGGCATAGCCGGCAAGAAGGGTGGCGGCAAAGAGCGGCGCCGTGGCTCCCATCGCGGCTATGACGCCTTCGGGCGGCTGTGCAAACAGATAGTAGCAAAGGGCCGCCAGGTAGATCGGATGGATCAGAGCCGACAGCACATTGCAGGCGAGGAAGAGCTGAAAGGCGGCCGTGCCGGATAGTCCGAGCTCCCACAGAAGCCGAAGCGGACGGCGCGTATGCACGCACCACGTCTGCATCCAGCCTTTGTACCAGCGAGTGCGCTGCTTCAGCCACGGCACGAAACGCGCCGGCGCTTCCTCATAGGTCGCGGACGGCAATGACGCCGCCCGATAGCCAAGGCGATGCAGGCGAATGCCCAGATCGGCATCCTCTGTGACGTTGTGCGGGTCCCAGCCGCCTGCGTCGCGCAGCACGGACGTGCGGAAATGATTGGACGAGCCGCCAAGGGGGAAGGGCAGCCGCAAAGCTGTAAATCCGGGAAGGAGAACGTCGAATTGTCCGGCGTAATCGGCGGTGAACATGCCCGCGAGCCAATTGTCGGCGGTGTTGTCGATGGTGAGGCTGGCCTGCAAGCAGGCGAGCTTGTCGTCGCCGGCCACGAATGCAGCAACGGCGCGCCGAAGCTGATTGGGCTCGGGCGCGTCTTCGGCATCGAAGACCACGGTGTACTCGCCGCGCGCCAGCGCCAGCGCAACGTTCAGCGCTTTCGGCTTAGTGCGCGGCCCAAAGCGCGGCGCCGTGATGATTTCGAAGGGCGGCCCGAGGTTGAGGCGGGCGAGCGCGAGCCAGGTGGCGTTGTCGTCCGGTTCGAGGACGAATTTCACGTCGAGCTTTTCGATCGGGTAATCCGGTATTATGGCGCAAACGCCACAAGCGGTCTGATGCCGACGCCGCTACATTCGGCGCATGGCCGAAATCCGCACCGTCACGACGCTGAAATTCAAGCGGGATGAAATCACCCGCGCCATCGTCAATTACGAAAACAAGATCGCCCAAGCCAAGGTCGACCTGGCGCACATCAATGCGGCCATCCGCATATTCGAGGTTGGCGAGGATGGTCCGGCAGCGGGGCCGCAAGCGGTCGCCCCCTACGTCGACATCTACCGCATGTTCAAGCGCGGCGAGATGGTCGCCATCTGCAAAGCGGCGCTCGCCAAGGGGCCGATGAATACCCGGCAGCTATCGGCCGTCCTGCTCGACGCCAAGGGCTTGGATGCTTCTGACAAAGTTCTCGCCAAGGCAATCAGCTACCGGCTCATTCATGCGCTGCGG
>JASHVC010000682.1 GCA_030039655.1 Xanthobacteraceae bacterium
CTGAATACGAATACGTCCAGTTCCAGCCGGTGTCGGGTGTGAACATCGATATCAATACCGTGCGCCTCGGCGGTGGCGTCCGGTTCTGACAAAAAAATCTTTCGGGGGGCCCTCGGGCGCGCCCGCGATCGGCGCGCCCGAAACCAATTCAAGATCGACCCAAGACCTTGTTCGAGAACCCATTGCCGGACCGGCTCGTCCGGCGCTAGACCGGCGCCATGAACGAGCGTCCCGCCGACCGCCTCGCCATTGCCGTGGCGCAGCTCAACCCGACCGTCGGCGACATCTCCGGCAACCTGGAGCGTGCCCGCAAAGCCCGCGCCAAGGCGGCCCAATATGGCGCCGAAATCATCGCGTTTTCCGAACTGTTTATTGCGGGCTATCCGCCCGAAGACCTCGTGCTCAAGCCGGCATTTCAGGCCGCGTGCCGGATGGCCGTTGAGGCGCTGGCGCGCGAGACCGCGGACGGCGGTCCGGCTGTCCTGATTGGCACGCCGTGGGTCGAGGATAGCAAGCTTTACAATGCGTATGCGCTGCTCGCGGGCGGGCGGGTCGAGACCCTACGTTTCAAAGTCAACTTGCCGAACTATGGTGTGTTCGATGAGAAGCGGGTGTTTGCTCCGGGGCCGTTGCCCGGGCCGGTGAACTTTCGCGATGTCCGCCTCGGCCTGCCGGTCTGCGAGGACACCTGGACCGACTGGGGCGACTACGAGAACGTCGTCGAATGTCTGGGCGAAACTGGCGCCGAGCTGCTGGTGGTGCCGAACGGCTCGCCTTATTGGCGGGACAAGAACGATGTCCGGCTCAACGTCGCGGTCGCGCGCGTCACCGAGGTTGGCCTGCCGCTCATTTACGTCAACCAGGTCGGCGGCCAGGACGAGTTGGTGTTTGACGGCGCGTCGTTCGCGCTCAACGCCGATCGCTCGATCGCATTTCATCTGCCGGCGTTCACTGAAGCAGTGGTGACCACACGCTGGTCGCGCGCCAACGGCACGTGGCGCTGCACAGATGGACCGCTCTCAAAATTGGATGGGGAGGACAAATCCGATTACGCGGCCTGCGTACTCGGTTTGCGCGACTATGTGGACAAGAACCGGTTTTCCGGCGTTGTGCTCGGCCTTTCCGGCGGCATCGATTCCGCCCTATGCGCGGCCATGGCGACCGACGCGCTTGGTGCCGATCGCGTGCGCTGTGTGATGTTGCCGTACCGCTACACGGCGCAGGAATCCCTCGATGACGCGGCCGCAATCGCGCGCGCGCTTGGCGTGCGCTACGACGTGGTGCCGATCGAGAGCGCGGTGAAGGGGCTCGAGCAGGCGCTCGCCGGCGTGTTCGGCAACGCGCCGCGCGACGTCACCGAGGAAAACCTGCAGTCGCGCGCCCGCGGCACCATCCTCATGGCCATTTCCAACAAATTCGGCCTGATGGTGGTGACGACGGGCAACAAGTCGGAAATGTCGGCCGGCTACGCCACGCTCTATGGCGACATGAACGGCGGCTTTAATCCGATCAAGGACCTTTACAAGACCGAAGTCTATAGGCTGGCGCGGCTCCGCAACGGCTGGAAGCCGGAGGGTGCGCTTGGGCCCGATGGTCTCGTTATCGTCGAGAACGCGATCACGCGGGCGCCGAGCGCCGAACTGCGCGAGAACCAGACCGATCAGGATTCGCTGCCGCCCTATGACGTGCTGGACGCGATCCTCGAGCGGCTGGTCGAGCGCGAGGAACCCGTCGCCAGCATCGTTGCCGCAGGATACGACCGCGATACGGTGATGAAGGTCGAGCGCCTGCTCTACCTGGCTGAATACAAGCGCCGGCAGGCCGCGCCCGGCGTGAAAGTGACGCTTAAGAATTTCGGCCGTGACCGCCGCTATCCGATCGTCAATCGTTTCCGCGATCCAGGCACACCGTTGCCCGAGCCCGCCGGCACGGCGGTCACCGGCGCGGCCATGACGAAAGTCGGGGCTGACGGTTTTTGAGCAGCGTCGCTTTGATGCGGCATGAAATTTGATTGAAGCGTCATGCCTGGCCTCGCGCCGGACATCCACGTCTTACTGCTGCGTCGAAACAAAGACGTGGGTGGCCGGAACAAGCCCGGCCATGACGGCTTTCAGCTCGTGCTGCGAAATTATTGGCCCGACACGAACGGCGGTCCCACAACGCGCACGTTACGCTTTGTGGCATCGGTTGCCGGCGTGTTCGTCGTCCCTGACGTCGGCTTGGCGGCCGCACTGCCGTTCGGCGGCGGCTTTGCGCCCGGGCTTTGCGGCGCTTGCGAGAGCGCTTTGGCGTTTTTCTCAGTCACAACGATGTCGCCGCTTTCCAGCGTAGTGGCGTCGTCGCTGTTGCGCAGCGCGTCGGCCCAGCTCTCGCCGGCCTTACGGCACGAGCAGCCGACCACCAGCTCCTTGCGATAGCGGAACGCGTTCGGCAATGCGGTGTACTGCGCACCGCCTTCCGAAACCGCTTGCTCCATCTGTTCGCCTGGATTGCGAAAACTGTACAGGGTCACGTCGGCCGCGGGGCACAGGCGCTTGCACGTGTTCTCGTCGTCGGCAAAGCGGGTCGGGACGGTCGAATAGGAGATCGGGAAGTAATAGCCGTCGCAGGTGCGCACGCAGACCGTATGATAGGTGCCGGCCGGCGCTCCATCGCCATTCACGTCGTGCACTGTGCCGCCGCCGAGCAGTGCTTCGATGAAACCCGCCGGCCCCGATGCTCTGGCGGCCGCGGCGTATTGCGCGCCGCAATTGTTCTGCGCGAGTTGCCCGATGAGAGCCTGACGCTGCGCCTGTTGATCGGAGCCGCCGCTTTTAAGTTGCTCCAACTCGCTCATTAGGCGGTCCAGATTGCCGCGCATCTGTTGGATCTGCGAGGTGAGCGGTCCGCATTGCGGCGACAGGCCCGAGAACAGCGCGAAAAAACCTTCGCCGGCGCAACCGATCTTGTGCGCTTGCGCGAGCGTGCGGTCGAGGTCCGCTTGCTGCTTGGCGATGGCGTCTTCGTGTTGTTTGATCTGAGCGACGTGCGCCGGGTCCGAGGCCCCGCTGTCGATGGTGGCGAGCTGGCTTTCCAGACGCACGCAAACCGGGTTCGACGCTTGCGGTTGCGGCGGAGCGCCTTGCGGCTGGTAGCCCGGAGGCGGCGAGGGCAGCTGTCCAGGATACCCCTGCGCGGGCCGATTCGGAGTAGGATATCCTTGCGGCGAATAGCCTTGCGCGAACGCCGAGGCGCCGAGGGCCAGTAACCCGAGCGTGGCGGCGCTAAGTCCGCTCAGCAATTTGATCATTTGCCGTCCCAACACCCAGCTGGATTCCTGCGGATGAAGCCGCCGAATGGTGACTAAACTATGATGACAGCCGCCTTGTCACAAAGGCCCAATCGCAAAAGCGCGTGGCTTTTCCACGCGCCATTCGTCATCTGTCCGGTTTCGCCGGCTATTCCGCGTCCGGCTGGTTTGCCGGGCTGGCGCGCTCGAAGGCCGGCAGCGCCGTGCAGGCGGCATCGACGGCGACGATCTTGGGAAACTTGTCGAGCGGAACTTTCAGCCGCCGCGCGTTGGCAACCTGCGGCACCAGGCAGATGTCGGCGAGGGTGAGATCCTTGCCGTACGCGTAGGGGCCGGGCTTGATCAGCGCCTCGAGCGCCTCGAAGCCCTCGAGCACCCAATGATGGTACCAGGCGTCGATGGCGCTCTGCTCCTGTCCCATCTGGTTTTTCAAATAGCGCAGCGGGGCCGTATTGTTCAGCGGGTGAATCTCGCAGGCGATGATTTGAGCGAGTGCTCGCACCTTTGCGCGCGCGATTGGATCCTTCGGCAGGAACGGCGGCATCGGATGCGTTTCGTCGAGATATTCGATGATGGCGAGCGACTGAATCAACGTTTCGCCGGTGTCTGTGATGAGAGACGGCACCTTCATCTGCGGGTTGATGGCGCGGTATTCCGGGCGTCGGTTGTGGCCGCCGTCCTTGATGAGATGAACGGGCACCGTGTCGTAGGAAAGACCTTTGAGATTGAGCGCGATGCGCACCCGATACGCGGCCGACGATCGGAAATACGAATAGAGCTTCATCACTCGTCGTCCTCTTCGTCGCCTTCGCATTCCACCTCGGCGACCAGTTCGGCGGAGCGCTCGGTGAGCTGCTTTACCGCGCGATCAAACGCCTCGCGGTCGGCCGGTGTGAGGATCTCGGTGAGGCGTTGCGCGAACTCGATCGCGTGCGGCGCCAACTCCTCATACATGGCCCGCCCGGCGGCAGTGAGCG
The DNA here is from genome assembly GCA_030039655.1 of Xanthobacteraceae bacterium. The sequence continues at coordinate 4,267 of JASHVC010000682.1, forward strand.
ACAGAAAGGACTCGCGCATGTCCGCGCGGTTGCTGCGCCGCACTAGGAGCCGGCGCTTTTCCAAGAGCGCCACCGCTCGCGACACCTTGGTCTTGTGCATGTGGGTATGAGCGCCGATCGCCTTTCCGGTCATGACTCCATACTGGCCGAGCGTCACCAGCACGCGCCATTCCGGAACACCAATGCGGTAGCGCTTGGCGTAGACGCGCGACAGCGCCAGCGAGACGAGGCTTGCCACCACGTTTAGCTGATAAGGCAGAAATTGTTCGAGCTTTAGCGGCGCGCGTTCGTTCGGCGAAGTCGAGCCCGCGGCCAGATTGTCCGCGATGTCGCGTTGGATCGCCCGTTGACCGGCCATGGCTCTCCCGACGGATCCCCCCAATTGCCGCGAACATGGCCGAACTCGCCGCCCCACGCAACGGGAGGTGGCTGGGCGCCGCGGCTGCAGGTAATGGATCGCGTCAGACCACGGCTGATCGTGCGTGAGGCGTTGCTGCGGTCAAAGGAGCGCGAATAGCAAGTGGCGAATAGCGAATAAGAACGGGAGAAGCTCCCGCCATTCGCTACTCGCTATCTCGCAATTCACCGTGAGTCAGCGCGTGCACTCGATGGCGACGAGGTGATCGCAACTTGCGCCTTTGCAGGAGCCCGATGCGCTCGCCGGAATCGCGCCGGTGATGTCGCCGCGATCGACGTTGCGGAATGAGACTGCCTGCGAATAGTCGTGCGTGCGGCAATAGGAATTGGCCACGGCCTTGCCGCACTCCGCGCCGCTCGCGAGGCAATCGTCGACCCCATAACCGTCGGCGAGGTTGGCGATGATGAACATGCGCTTCTCGGCGTGCGCGACGCTGACGGGGACAACGCTGACAGACATAACGCCGACAGACATTATGGCAGCGACGGCCAGCGCCGCGATCCCGGATCGCATCTGATCCCCCTGTGGAGAAATTGCCCGCGAACTTAGTTGCAAGGGCGCCTAAGAATGCGACGGCGCAGTGAAGGTTTCGTTAAACCGGCGCAGTCCCCAGCACGAGTCGGCGTGTCTCATACCGGCCGGATTCGAGCAATCCGGCGGGCGCGGAAAACCGCCATTTCCACAGGGCCGCAACGTGCTTTGCGGGGTGGCGTGACTTTGCGGCCACGCAGGCACCTTGACGAGCGCGGCGTCCTCGACCACATTGCCTGCATGTACGGCCTTAACCACATCTACGGCATTTGCCGCGAGATTATTCGCTAGCGACCACGCTGGCTGCGGCCGTCTTTCTCTCCGATCGAGATTTTTGGACGCCCGGCCAACAGGGTGCAGGGTGTTTTTCAAGTTCGATCCGATGGAACTCAAACTTTACGATACGCTGACGCGCGAAAAGCGCCTCTTCAAACCGCTCGATCCGAACAACGTGCGCATGTACGTGTGTGGGCCGACGGTCTACGACTTCGCGCACATCGGCAACGCGCGGCCGATGATCGTCTTCGACGTGCTGTTTCGTCTGCTGCGCCATCTCTACGGCGCTGATCACGTCACCTACGTGCGCAACATCACCGACGTTGACGACAAAATCAACGCGCGCGCGGCTGAGGAATATGCCGACCTGCCGCTCAACGACGCGATCCGTAAAGTTACGGAAAAAACCGAAAGGCAATTTCACGAGGACGTGGCGGCGCTCGGCTGCCTGCCGCCGACGGTCGAGCCGCGCGCCACCGAGCACATCGCTGAGATGCGCGAATTGATCGACAAACTCGTCGCCT
>JASHVC010000683.1 GCA_030039655.1 Xanthobacteraceae bacterium
TGAATCCCACGAGCCGGTGACGGAGACTTTCTCGCCAAGCTCGTCGTCGGTGCGCAGTGTCTTGCCGAGCCGGCCCTCGTTGTGAGCGATCAGGTGCGAGGCAGCGGCAAGGATGTGGCCGGTGGAGCGGTAATTGCGCTCCAGGCGAATGACCGTGGCGCCGGGAAAGTCGTGCTCGAAGCGCAGGATGTTGTCGACCTCGGCGCCGCGCCAGCCATAGATCGATTGATCGTCGTCGCCGACGCAGCAGATGTTTTTGGCGGCGAGGGGAGGACTCAGGCTTGCCAGCTCGCGATCACGCGCTCCCTCTCCCCGTTGGGGAGAGGGTTGGGGTGAGGGGGCTCTGGCATCGAGATCATTCTGCGGCGTCCGAACCCCCTCACCCGTCTCGCTTCGCTCGCCGACCTCTCCCCTCTGGGGAGAGGTAAGAAGAGTGCTCGCCGCTTGACCCGTGCGCTGCGCCAGCAGGCGCAGCCACAAATACTGCGCGACGTTGGTGTCCTGATATTCGTCCACCAGAATGAATTTGAAGCGCGCCTGATATTGGCGCAGCACTTCGGGGTGCTCGCGGAATAGCCGGATGCACTCCAGCAACAAGTCGCCGAAGTCGGCGGCGTTGAGAATCTTCAACCGCTCCTGAAACGCCTTGTAGAGCTTGAGCCCCTTGCCGTTGGCGAAAGCCGAGGCTTCGCCCGACGGCACCTGCTCGGGGGTGAGGCCGCGGTTCTTCCAGCCGTCGATCAGCATGGCGAGCACGCGCGCCGGCCAGCGCTTCTCGTCGATGTTCTCGGCTTCGAGAAGCTGCTTGAGCAGCCTTATCTGATCGTCGACGTCGAGGATGGTGAAGTCGGTCTTGAGGCCGACCAGCTCGGCGTGACGGCGCAGGATTTTCACGCCGATCGAGTGGAACGTGCCGAGCCACGGCATGCCCTCGACCACGTGGCCGACGATGTCGCCGACGCGCGCCTTCATCTCGCGCGCCGCCTTGTTGGTGAAGGTGACGGCGAGGATCTCGCTGGGCCGCGCGCGGCCGGTGGCGAGGATGTGAGCGATGCGCACGGTGAGTACGCGCGTCTTGCCGGTGCCGGCGCCGGCCAGCACCAGGACCGGGCCGTCGAGCGTCTCCACCGCGAGCCGCTGCTCAGGATTGAGCCCGGCGAGATAAGACGCGCCGCCGCCCGCCGCCGCGCGCGCCCGCGCCGCAATGCCGCCGGGGGCCGGGGCAGGCGGTTCGGCAGGCTCGATGCTGTGCTTTAAGGGGTCAGCCAAGGTGCTCAGGGCCGTTGATTCTCATGCAACAAAGATGGCACCTGCGCGCGGCATTTGCGAGGCGTGCGGGATGCGTTCCTTCTCCCCAGAGGGGAGAAGGACAGGATGAGGGGGTTCGGACGTTTGAGTACCTGCTTGATCTTCCGAACCCCCTCACCCCGACCCTCTCCCCTCCGGGGAGAGGGAGTCGCTGGCAAGTGAGCCTGTTCCCTATTCGCCATCCGCTACTTGCTATTCGCCTATCACCACTTCGCCAATGAGCCCGGCGTCGTACTGCGTGAAGAACAACCGGCCGTCGCTGAGCGCGGCGATGCAGCGGGCGCCGCTGTTCGGCGTTGGGATGTCGTACTCGCCGCGCACGGTTCCATTGGGCGCCATGCAGCCGATCTTGTTGACGGCGTTGGCGGTGTACCAGAGGTCGCCGCCGGGACCGACCGTGACGCCGCGTAGCGAGGCGTCCGGCGTCGGCACCTTGTGTTCGGTGATCTTGCCGTCGCGGTCGAGGCGGCCGAGCGCGTTGGTCGAGGTCTCCACGAACCAGATGCTGCCGTCCGGATGCGTGACCATGGCGCGCGGCTGGCTGTCGTGGCTCGGGATGGGAAATTCGGTGACCTTCCCGTCGACGGTGATGCGGGCGATGCGGTTGCCAGCGGCTTCGGAAAACCACAGCGCGCCGTCGCGCACCACGATCGAGAGCGGCCGCGCGCCGAAGCTGATGCCCTCGCCGAATTCGGTGATGTCGCCGCTCGGCGTGATGCGGCCGATCTTACTGACCTCGGACTCGGAGAACCACACGTTGCCGTCCGGCCCGAGCGCGATGCCATCCGGGCCGGCGTAGGGCGATGGGATGTGAAACTCCGTGATCTCGCCTTGCGGCGTGATGCGGCCGATGCGGTTGACGGCCTTTTCGCAGAACCACAGATTGCCGTCGCCGCCGGCGACGATGCCGATCGGAGTCGCGGTCTTGGCCGCGAGCGCAAACTCGGTGAAGGTGGCGTGGTCGGGATCGAAGCGGCCGATCTTGGCGGTGCCGCTCTCGCAAAACCACAGCGCGCCGTCGGGCCCCTGCACCGCGATGTAAGGCTTCGAGCCCGGGCTCGGAATCCGGTGCTCGCGGATGGTGACGCGCGGGGTTGTCACGATGCCGCCTTCATGGCGATGCGCCGGCCGGCTCCATCGGGTGCCGGCAGTTTGTCGTGCGCCGCCTTCATCAGCGCGAGGCGTTCCATGACGTGGTCTGGAAAGGCGGCGGTTTTTCTGGCGACCATGTTCACATTGAGCGCCATATTTTCGGAAGTCGCCGACAGCCAGCCTTCCTCGGCGTGGTGGAGGTGCTCGAAATAGTGCATGCGCTTACCGTCGAAGCCAAGCAACTGGAAGGTGACCCGCACCGGCGCGTCGACCAAAAGCTCGCGCAGATAGCGGACGTGGACTTCGGCGGTGAAGGTCGAGTGCTTGGTGGTCTCGACATAGCTGAGGCCGAGGCCCAGAAGCTCGTAGACCTCATCGACGGCGCGATCGAACAACACGTTATAGTAGGCCATGTTGAGGTGGCCGTTGTAATCGATCCAGGCGGGCTCGACCCGCATCACCGATGACACGAAGGGTGCGAAAAATGCTGGGTCGGGGTCACGGCGGTCGAGCATGGCGCTGCGTATTTCGATCTCGGGAGGCCTGACTACTTGCATAACACGCAGCCGGCGGGGGGGTGTTAACTTCGATCGGCCGCAGGCGTTGAGAACGCCATTGATCCCCGCAATCCTTGACCGCGGCGCAGCGAGCCGCCACGTTTGTGCTGAAGGAAGGAACGCCGATGGTATTGGCAGAGGCCACGCACCCGAGTGCACGCGACCGGAAGGCGGTCGACGGCGTGATCGCGAAGCTCGCCGCGCGCTTCGGCAATCGCCTCGTGACGTCGCGCGCGGTGCGCGAGCAGCACGGCAATACCGTGACGTGGATCCCGAACGAGCCGCCCGATGCGGTGGTGTTTCCGCAGAGCACCGAAGACGTGCAGGAGATCGTGCGCCTCTGCGCGGCGGAGCGCGTGCCGGTGATCCCGTTCGGGGTCGGCACGTCTCTTGAGGGCCAGGTCAACGCGCCGCGCGGCGGCATCTCGCTCGATTTCCGCGACATGAATCGCGTGCTTGCGGTCCATCCCGAGGATCTCGATTGCGTTATCGAGCCCGGC
>JASHVC010000684.1 GCA_030039655.1 Xanthobacteraceae bacterium
CGATTGCGGCGCGGGCGGATGGCGAGGTCGAGGTGGCCAGCCGGTTTGGTCTCCGTCGATTCGAGCGTTGCCGGGCGCGGGAAGGCGGGCGCAACGCCACTGCGTTCGAGCGGACGGCCGAGTTTGATCGCCATGGGCACGCTCCGTTGTGCCAGTTGTCAGGTAGCCTTTTTAGCTTCTCCGCTTCAGCGCCGCCACTGGCGATAGATCGGCCAGAAGGGCCTCCAGAGGCCGGCCACGGGCCCGCCACAACTGCCCTTTCTTGTCTCCGGCCGGTTGGGCGTGAAGGCGGCTCGCGTTGACGGGTCGGGGCCCCGTCACTATGCCTCGAACAAACGCCCGCGGGGATTGAACTGGCGATGGGGCCCGGATGAGCGATCAAACGCGCCGCCGACCGGCGCGGGCCGCGCGGCCGAGCGAGACGCTCGACGCGCCCGTGCAGGCCAAGGCGGAGGAGGTTCAGGAGCCGTGGACCGAGCATCTGGTCCTGTTCCTGCGCGTCATGGCGGGGCTGTCGCTGCTAAAAGGCCTTTATCATTGGGCGCAGGTCTGCAGCATCGGCGCGCTGGCCGATCAGGGCTTCGAGATGCAGAGCATGGCTTGGCAGTCCGCCACGGTATTTTTCGCCGTCATCGATTTAGTGGCGGCGGTCGGTCTGTGGCTCGCCGCGGCGTGGGGTGCGGTGGTGTGGCTCACGTCGGTGGTGTCTATGGTGGTGATCGAAGTTTTCTTTCCCAACGTCTACGGCACCAGCATTTTCATCCTGATCGTCGAGATGGGGCTGCTCTGCTTTTATCTGTGGCTTGCGATTCACGCGGCGCGTGAACGCCCGGATTATTGACGCTTGATCGCCGCGCGGATCCGTTGCGGCGTCGCCGGAACTTCGTCGATCGACACGCCGAACGGCGTCAGCGCATCGTTGATGGCGTTGAGGATGGCGGCCGGCGCGCCGATGGCGCCGCCTTCGCCCAAGCCTTTCGCACCGGTTATGGTGGCGTCCGTCGGCGTTTCGATGTGGTGCAGTTCGAGCCGTGGAATTTCGCGCGCGGTCGGCGGCATGTAGTCGGCGAGTGTTGCGGTCTGGATATTGCCGTTTGCGTCATAGATGATTTCTTCGAACAACGCGTTGCCGATGCCTTGAGCGACGCCGCCGTGGACCTGCCCGTCCGCGATCATCGGATTGATGATGCGGCCGGCATCTTCCACCACCACATATTTTTCTAGCGTGACGCGCCCAGTCTCGGCGTCGACTGCGACCATCGCCACATGACAAGCGTTCGAGAACGTGCCGGCAGGATCGTAGTCGGCACTGTCGTGCAGCCCCGGGCCGATCTCACCCTTGAAACTGTGGGTTTGGTGGTAGGCGGCGCGCGCCAGCGTGGAGATCGGCACCGAGCGATCGGTGCCCGAGACCTTGGCGACGCCGCTCTCAAGCACGATGTCCTCGGTCGCCGCCTCCAGCGCGTGGCTCGCCATGAGCAGAAGCTTCTCGCGGATCTTGCGGGCCGCCAGCATCGAAGCGCCGCCTGAAATGACCAGCGAGCGGCTCGCGAACGTGCCCCAACCGTAAGGCGTGCGGTCGGTGTCGCCGTGCACGACGCGCACATCTTGTGGCGCCACGCCGACCTCGTCGGCGATGATCTGAGCGAGCGTTGTGCGCAGCCCTTGGCCGTGGGGGCTCGCGCCGATGCGGGCTTCGACCCGGCCCGAAGGATCCATGGCGATCTCGACGGTTTCCCATCCCGGCGTAATCTCCATGCCGCGGGCCGCGAAAGCGGGGCTGCCATACCCGGTGCGCTCGGAAAATGTCGCGAAGCCGATGCCGAGATACGCGCCGCGCTTGCGAGCTTCTAGCTGGCGCGCGCGGAACGCCGGGAGGTCGACGTGCGCCGCGGCCTTCTCCAGCGTCTCGCCATAGCTCCCCTCGTCGAGCACCAGGCCGGTCGCGGACGTGTAGGGAAAGCGGTCGATCAGGTTGCGCTTGCGGATTTCGACGGGGCTTAAATCGAATGCCGCTGCGGCTTTGTCCATCAGCCGCTCGATGGCGAGCGTAATGACCGGGCGCGAAACGCCGCGATAGGCGCCCATGGAGCAGGTGTGCGTGGTGACGGCGCGCGCGACGCACGCGTAAGCGCGGACATCGTAGGGACCGGGCATCTCAGCGGCCGCCATCAGCGGCTCCATGCCGGCCGTTGAGGGAAAGCAGGAATAAGCGCCCGTATTGGCGAGGATGTCGGTCGACAGTGCGATCAGCTTTCCGTGTGCATCGAAGGCGCCTTCCAGGTCGATGTGCTGGTCACGGCTGTGAAACGCCGCGATCAAATTTTCGCGCCGGTCCTCGCTCCAGGCGATCGAGCTGCGTAGTTTTCGCGCCAGCCAGACGAGCACGACGTATTCGCCGGGCAGTGACATTTTCTGGCCGAAGCCGCCGCCCACATCCGGTGCAACCACGCGCAGATCGGATTCAGCAAGCCCGAGCACGTCGGCGATGGAGGTGCGCAGAAGATGCGGCATCTGCGTGGAGCAGGTGAGGGTGATGCGATCCGTTGCCGGATCGAAGGCCGCGTGTGCTGCCCGCCCCTCAAGCGGCGTCGCATTTTGCCGGCGCGAGCGGACGCGGACCTGCACGGTGCGATGTGCCCGCGCCTTCGCATTGGCGAAGCCAGGTGTCTCCGAGCGCGCTTCGACAACGACATTCGACGGGATGTTCTCGTGGACGCGCGCCGCGCCTGGCCGCAGCGCGTCCTCGCCGTCGACGACCGCAGGCAATTCAGCAATGTCGACATCCACGCGCTCAGCCAAGTCTTCAGCCTCGGCACCCGACGCCGCAACGATTGCGGCAATCGGCTCGCCAACAAAACGCACCACGTCTTTTGCAAGGACGGGCTGCTCGATGGGCTGATAATTGAACTTGTGCAGCATAGGCCGGATCGGATGTACGCCGTCCAGGTGCTCGGCGAGTACAATCCGTGCACCATCGGGCGCGCTGATGCGGACGATGCGGCCTGAAGCGACCGGACTGCGGACGAAGCGCACCCAATGGGTGGCTGGGAGATCGGCGGTAAAACGGCCGCGGCCCGTCACCAGGGCAGGATCCTCCAGTCTGCGAATAGCGCGACCCACCCATTTCATCCCGGATCCTGCGGTGCCCGTCGCCATGGCGTCTGGTCAGTCGGGTTGAATGCGGAAGGTGCGCGGCAGCGGCGCGAACCACGTATCGAAAATCTTTGCCGCTTCGCCGGAAGCCTCCAGCTTCAGCAGGGTGCGGTCGACGAAGTCCAAAAAGCGCGGCTCGTTCTTCTTCAAGGCAAAGCCCGCGGTTCGTGGCAACTGATAGTCGCCGATCAAAGTGAAGTCGCCGGCGTGGCCGCTTTTCTGGGCGTACCAGAGCACCAGCATCTTGTCGGCGAGGAATCCGTCGGCTCGTTTCTCCGCCAGCGCCGCAAAGGCCGCGTCGTAAGTATCGAAGAGAACGATCTGCATGGCCGGCACAGCGGCCATCAGGTCGGCATCGACGCTTGCCGAGCGCACTAGCGCGAGCTTGCGGCCGGCGAGCTGTGTGACGTGTCCGATGCCGCCGTCCTTGCGCACCAAAATCATATGTGGCGAATCGAGATAGGCGTAGCTGAAATCGATATCGCGAACGCGGTCTTTCGCTCGCGTCATGCCGACGGCGACCAGATCGACGCGATCGTGCTGTAGCGCCGCAATCCGCTCGGCATTGATGAGCGCGACCTTTTCGTCGGCGATCCCTAGGCTCTTGGCGACGCGCTCGGCCAAGTCCACGTCGTAGCCGACGATGCCCTTGCCTCCGTCGCGGAAGCTGAATGGCGGCGACGTTTCGGTAACGCCGATGAGGAGCTTTCCCCGCGCTTTGATGTCGTCGAGCTTGTCGGCTGCGGCCGCTCCGGCCAACAGCAACGGCAGGGCGATGCTTGCGAGGACGAGGACCAGCAAGGCTATCACGCTTCGCGGCATCGCGCCCCTTTTTGTGTTCGTATCAAGATACTAGAGCATGATCCGGAACAGTGGGAAGCTATCGGCATATTGCGCTCTCGCCTTGAGGGAGACGGACGATGGCGGTGAAACGAGCGGCGCTGGTGACGGGAGCGTCATATGGCGTTGGCGCTGCCACCGCACGCGCACTGGCACGCGACGGTTTCGACGTCGCCATAACTGCCACGAAAATCGAAAACCTTGCCGATACGGTGAAGATGTTGGAGCCCTTGGGCGTTCGCGTCGTACCGGCGGAGCTGGACCTGCGTAACGAGGCGAGCGTCAGGCAGGCAGCGGCCGACGTCATCGCGGCTTTGGGCGGGCTTGACCTGCTCGTCAACAATGCTGGTGTGAACCTGCGCAAGCTTGCCGCCGATGTCTCGGGCGAAGAATGGGACGTGGTGATGGCGGTCAATGTGCGTGGCACCTTCTTCCTCACTCAAGAGGTCGGGCGCCACTTCCTAGCGGCGGGTCGGGGCGGGTGCATCGTCAACATCGCCTCGACCCATGCGCTCGTCGGCGCGCCCGAGCGGTCGACCTACGGCATTTCCAAAGCGGCACTTGTCGGCATGAGCCGCATGCTCGCTGTGGAGTGGGCTGGACATGGCATCCGGGTCAACGCCCTCGCGCCCGGACGCCTCGATACACCATCGCCATCGCGCGCCAACAAAGGCGCCGATCGCGAATACATGGAGGCCATGCTCAAGCGCATTCCGCTGCGCCGCCAGGCAACCGCCGACGAAGTGGCGGCGGCGGTGGTGTATCTCGCGAGCCCCGCCGCCGCGCCGATCACCGGGCAAGTTCTCGTGCTCGATGGCGGGCTGACTGCCATGTGAAGTAAAAAGAGCGAACGATGAAGGAAGGCACTCAGAAAGTCGCATTGGTCACCGGCGCCGCGCGCGGCATCGGGCTTGCGACCGCGAAGCGGTTTCTCGCCGACGATTGGCGTGTGGCGCTGCTCGATATCGACAGCGACACGCTCAAACGCACCCAGGCGGCGCTGCCGTCCGATAAGATCGTTGCCATCTGCTGCGATGTCGCCGATCCGGCGGGCGTTGCCGAGGCCGTCGCCCAGGTCGGACAGAAATTCCGCCGGCTCGATGCGCTGGTCAACAACGCCGGAATCGCGATCTTCAAGCCGATCCTTGAGGTGAGCTACGAGGATTGGTCGCGAGTGCTGGCGGTTAATCTGACCGGGCCGTTCCTGTGCGTGCAGGCGGCCGCTCCGCTGATGCGCGACAGTGGCGGCGGCGCCATCGTCAATATCACCTCCATCTCTGGGCTGCGCGCCTCGACGCTGCGCACGGCCTACGGAACCAGCAAGGCCGGGCTCGCGCATCTGACTCAACAACAAGCCATCGAGCTCGCCGGTCTTGGCATCCGAGTCAATGCCGTCGCACCGGGCCCGGTCGACACCGCGATGGCTAAGGCCGTCCATACGCCGGAAATCAGAGCTGCGTATCACGACGCCATTCCGCTCAACCGCTACGGACTAGAGCAGGAACTGGCCGAGATGATCTTCTTCTTGTGCAGCGATCGCGCCAGCTACATCACTGGCCAGACGATAGCTGTAGACGGCGGCTTTGAGGCCACCGGTATTGGTCTGCCGGCGTTGCGCAAGGAAGGGCGCAACAGTTGAGCCTAATCATCTGAAGCGCTGCTCCTTGTTGCCGGCAAAGTATGACATTAAGCGTGGCTTTACCTTGGTTCTGCCCGGTCAGTGTTATCCGAATGGCAAGCTATTTTTGCTAGGCCTCGTCCTCAGCGATTTCCCATTTGAACTGATACGATCCATTTGGAGGAGTGACGCCGTGGCCGATAACGCTGAAATAGCTGGAAAAATGTCGGAAGCATTGAACACCGCAGCGCAGTGTTCTTCCGCGGAGACCGTTGAAAGCTATAGCCAGCTCGCCGCCCAACTCCAGGAGCTCGACTCGTTGGCCGCGCGATCGTTGCGGTCGCACGTGGTGGCTCAGCCAATCCTGGCCAAGCTGCAGCAAGGCGCGTCGTTAACGTCCGATGAATTGAATACGTTGCGAACGCTCATCGTCGGCGATGCCGACCAGTATCTCAAGTATGACGACGACTTCGAGGGTGCGAAGACCGAGCTGAAAAAGATTCTCGACGAAATTCAGGCGCTGGCGTCGCCGGACAGCAATCTTGACTCGCTGATGCATCTGCGCGTGCTGTGCCGGGAGGCGGCAAGTACGCTCGGCCCGGTGCTGCATTATCTGGAGCAGAAGGAGCGAGTGCGCAATTTCGAAGAGCACACGCGCGGCCCGCTCAGCGCGGACGCAGCGCGCATCCTCGCCGGCATCGTCAGAAACATGGCGGCCTGACGCCCGCGAAGAGCAGTTAGACGTTAAAGCTTTTGCCGGGGATGCGCTTCGGGGCCATCTGCGGATCCGTCTTCGGTAATGTCACCGAAAGCACGCCGTTTTTGAACGTCGCTTCGACCTTGTTTACGTCGACGTCGTCCGGAATCGCGAAGGAGCGTTGGAACGAACTGCGCTGCTGCACGTAATAGTTTTTGTTTTCATCGCGCTTTTCGTCCCGCTTTTCGCCGATGATGCTGAGGACCCCGTCGGCGAGCTTCACTTCAACGCTCTTTTCGTCCATTCCAGGCAATTGGACAGTGATCTGGTAGTCCTTGTCGGCCTCGGTGACATCGATGCCAGGCATGGCGTCGAAACCGGACTTGCCGTCGCCAAAGGCATCGGCGTCTAAGAGGGAGCCCCGGAAAAACCCGCCGCCGAAATCTTCGAAGAAGCGATCAATCTCGCGCCACAGTCTCTCCAGCGGCCGCGACCCCTCCGGCATTCCTGGGGACGATTTCTCACTCGGTACCGGCAGTTTGCTCGAGCGATCGGCCATCGCACATCCTCCAATGTGGCTGCAACCGTGCACGCAACTGACCCTTACCTGCGCCATAGAGTTCAATATGAGCGTGGGGCTTTCAAGTGCGCCTGTTCAAAAGAATCTACAGCGGTAGACGGTCGGGCCTTCACGCTGGGTGCGCGGCTAGATGGGCGAGGATTGGCGTCGCGACCTGGTCCGGCACCTGGTCGGCGGCAAAATGGCCCACGCCAGGCAGCTCCACGAATTGATAGGGCGCGGCGATAAAGTCCCGCGTTCCCTCTGCTGCCATTCGGCCGACAGTGTCGTCGGCGTTACCCCAGATAAACAGCGTCGGCACTTTGATGACCCCGATTTGCCCGCGGATCGCGCCGCGCGCGCGATACCAGGTCAGCGCCGCTTCCATCGCGTCAGGATTGCCGAGGACGGCGACATGCTCGGCGATGGCCGCTTCGGGAACCTTGTTCGCCTTGAGCCGCTCTCGGAGCCAGCGAGCGTCGTCAGCAAGAATCCGCGCTGCCGCGTCCGCTTCAAGAAACCACCAATGATGCGATGACCGACGTTTCTGCTCGCCGTCCGGCGCCGCGAGCGCGCGGTTGAAGGCATTCGGGTGCGGGCGTGACAGGATGGTCAGCGAAGCAACGCGCTCCGGGCAGCGGTCCGCGATACCCCAGGCGATGCTCCCGCCCCAATCGTGGCCGACCACATGAAAACGGCCGCCGGTGCCACCGCATGCCGCGGCGATCGCAAGCGCATCGTCCATGAGATGATCGAAGCTGTAATTGCTCGGCTCGCGCGTGTCTGGCCGGGCGCCCGCGGAATAGCCGCGTTGACTTGGAGCTACCGCGCGATATCCCGCTGCCGCGAGCTTTGGCATCTGCGATCGCCACGTATGGAAGGATTCCGCAAACCCGTGCAGGAGCAGCACCAGCGGTCCGTCTTCGGAGCCGCCGGTCATCACGTCGAAGGTGAGATCAGGAGCCGTGGTGATCTTCTTGAGATCGATCATCAGTTAATGCTCGCCTGCCACCCGCGGCGGCGCGCCCGCTATTTGAAGGCGATCAGATCCGTCCGGCTGAGCGTTGTGGCTCTCTCCTTCAAAGGCTCGTTGGTGGCGTTCGAGCTGTGCTGATGCAGAATTTGGTAGAGCCCTATGGCAATTTCATAATCGGTGGCGTCCAAGCTCGTATCGATGGGAACGACGACCGTATAGCCGCGCAGCGTTGCGCCGACCGAAGTGTAGGTCACCGATCCGCTCACCTTCCAACCGGTCAGAATGAGCGTTGTAATCCCTTTTGCCTTCAGCTGTTTGTCGAGATCGGTATTGTAAAACCTGTCCTGAGCCTGACTTTCAATCTTGATGTCGCCCGGCGCGGGGAGAACTTCAGGCAACCACTTTGACATGGTTGGCGGACGAGTCCCGTACGCAACGGTGACGCCGGCTTTGCGAGCCCGCGCCAGCAATGAAGAGATAGCCGGCACCATTTTGCCGATGCAATTTGGCTGACGCGCGCAAATTGGGTCGACGATGTCGAATATGAGCAATGCCGTGGTTGCGGAGTTAAGTGTCACCGGAACCGGGTCCGGCGGTGACGGCATTTGGAGTGTCAGCGGAGATTGGCTCATGCGGGAACTGCCCAATTGCGACAATGCTGCCTGCTGCCAGTCGCTGGCTCAAGGCCGCTTGTCAGGATGAACATGCGAAGACCGACAAGGTCTTTAAGGTGAGACGCATCCTACACTACCACCACATATCATCTCCTGTCTCAGCCTCTGACTGCTAGGTTGCTGTTCCCCGCGCGCTCACGCACGGGGGCTCGCGCAATCAACGTTAATTGCGGATCGCGGTGGCATTCTCGGCTTCCGGATGCTTTTGTCATCGTCAATACGATGCGGAGCAGTTCCATGAATGACGAGGTCTATTACTCCGAGTTGCGGCGCTCGATCTTTCCGCCTGAAAACACTTTCCGTCTGAGTCACGATAATAATGCGCCGGCAAGGCCCGTTAATCACTTCCACAGGCCCGCGACCGAGATGATTATCGGTCCTTGGTATCTCGACGAGTTCGGCAACCCGACCCGCGAAATCAAAGCACGGGACTAACAAACGCCATCGGGCGTAATCACCAGCCGCGCGGCTCGTCGGCCAGCGCCGCGAGCTGGTTAATTGCGGATGTCAGCGTTTTCTCTGCGGTACCGTCCATAGGCAAAAGCGGCGGGCGCGGAACACCGCAGTCGCGGCCCATGGCGCGAGCCGCGGCTTTCACCGCAGCAACGCCGCCCGGCTTGACGATCTGGCGAAGGGCCGCGGCGTCTTCTTGCAGCGCGCGCGCTTCGAATAATTTCTGCACGACGCACAGATCGAACATCCGGCGTACGAGCGTGGGCGCGATGACGGCGAGCGGGGAGAACAGGCCGCGCGCGCCAATGGCGGCGGCCGACACCAGCAACTCATCGCCCGCGAGCAGCGCGAAATCCGAGCGCACGCGCGCGGCTTCGGTGAGAAGCTCGATTATGAATTGCCAGTTGAGGCTGGAGTCCACCACGCCGGCGAAATTGGGGCGCTGCTCCATAAGCTTGAGCGCGAGGTCAGTGTTGATCTTGCTGCCCGCCATGTCCTCCGGCGCGTTGAGAACAAAGAACGGGATATCGACGGCCGCGCCGATCTGGACAAAGTGCTGCAACACCATGGCCGGAGGTGGCGTCCAGTAATAGGGCGTAGTGGCGACGATGGCTGCGGCGCCTGCATCCTGCGCCGCCCGCGCCAGTGCCGCAGCGATGCTGGTGCCAGCATCGCTGACATGGCCGATCACCGGCGCGCGCTTACCCGCACATTCGACCGCAAACTTGATGAGCGCGCGACGCTCCTCGTCGGTAAGGCTCACCGACTCACCCGCATGCATCGGTACGGCCAGCGCCTGCGCGCCGTGGCGCAGATGAAACTCGAGCATGCGGCCATAAAGATCGAAGTCGATGCGCCGGTCGCCGTCACGAAACGGCGTCAGCGGCGTATGCACCAGGCCTGGGTTGAAGGACATCATTCAATTCCGGAAATTCGGCAAGGAGTCACCAGCCGTGCGGCTCGGTCTCGATGATGCCGAGATCTTCGAGTTGAGCGCGGATGTAGGCTTGGCGTTCGGGCGTCGCCGTCGGCAACGGCGCGCGGGTTGGGCCGACGGGACGGCCCATGATCACCATCCCGCCTTTCAAAGAGGACGGGTATTGATCCTTGAACAGGTGCCACAGCCGCGTCATCTTGAACTGTAGCTCACGCGCGCGCGTCCATTCGCCGGCGATGCAAGTGTCGAACAGCTCCGTGCACAAATTCGGGCAGATCGATCCGGCCGCTGAGTACGAGCCGACGCCGCCGAGGGGCACCGACGGCAGCAAAAACTCGACGCCGGTCAGCATGGCGAAGCTCGGCCGCAGCGCCAGCGCCGCGCGCGAAATCTCCAGAAATTTCTCGCTGTTGAAGCTCGCTTCCTTCACGCCGACGAAATTCGGCAGCGTTTCGATGAGCCGCGCCATGAGATCGCCGGTGATCTCGACGCCGTTGAGATAGCTCGGCGAGTTGTAGGACAGCACCGGAAGGTCGATGGACGTGCACAGCCGCACAAAATAGGCCTCGATGCCCTCCAGCGTCGGTGTCCAGAAATAAGGCGTGATGGCAAGGATGCCGTCAGCGCCGATATCTTGTGCGTGCCGCGCCAGCGCCATGGTGTCCTCGACCGCGAGCGCACTCACGTGGATGGTGACCGGCACGCGGCCGTTCACCACCTTGACCGCGGCTTCAGCGAAAAGCTTGCGCTCGGGGATGGTGAGGTTGAGCGACTCGCCCTTGTGGTGCGGCCACGAGATCGCGGGCGCGCCGGAACGTACATGAAAGTCGAGGAGCCGCTCGAATGTCGGCAGGTCGAGGCTGAAGTCATCCTTCAGCGGCGTTACTGGGCTCTGCATCACGCCGCGGAATTTGTTCTGCATTTTGCTCCGCGCATCCCGTCTCAAAATCGTGGCGGCTCGCCAAAGTACGCTTGGCGGATGACTTCGGCCAGATCGGCGTTCGACACTGACCGCGGATGCGTGATCTTGACCGCGCTTACCACCTCGACAGCCTTTGGGATGTCGGCCTCGTTCATGCCGAGCCCTTTCAAACCCGTCGGCAGGCCGAGGCGGACGTTGAGGTCATAGAGGCCGCGGGCGGCGTCGGCTGCGCCGAGCGCGTGCTTGATGCACTCCATGGCTTCGGGTGCCGCACTGCTGTTGAAGCCAACGGCGTAAGGGGTGGCGACAGCGTGGGTGTTGGCATGGCCCAAATTGAACCATTGCCGCACCCGCTGCGCGATCGCGTGTTCGAGGCCCACTTCGGCGCGGAAGTTGGCGGCGAGCCAGGCGCCGTAAAGTGCGTCGGTGCGCGCGGCGAGGTCGTGCGGATTATCCACCACGCGCGGCAGGCTGGCTCCCAGCCGGCGCACGGCTTCCTCGGTCATGGTCTGCACCACCGGATTGGTGTCGATGCCGTAGAGGCTTTCGACCGCGTGCGCCATGGCGTTCATGCCGCTCGCTGCCGACATGCGCGCGGGGAGGTCGAGGGTCAGCTGGGAATCGTAGATCGCGGTCGCCGGCAGGCAGGCGCGGTCGTCGCCGCCCATGCGCTTGTCGGCAACGCCCACGTACCATCGCGCTGCCATCTCCGAACCCGAATAAGTGGTGACGACGGCGATGTACGGGAGCTTGGTGGCGGCTGCTGCGGCTTTGGCGAGCCCGATAGGTGAGCCGCCGCCGACCACGATAAAGCCGTCCGCGTTGAGCCGCTTCAGATCAGCGACGATGCGATCGAACGCCTCACGCGGCATGTTCGGCGCCGACGCGTCACACATGCCGACGGTTTTGTCGGCGGCGGATGCGGTGACACGGCGAGCAAAATCAGCGCGCGATTTCGAACACAGCAGAAGGAGTCGTGACATTTTGTGTAGTTCGGCTTCCGCGCGCAGCGACGCGATTGCGCCGGCCCCAAACACGATGCGGATCGGATCGGAGTGGTAAGTGAAGCGATTCATGATCACTGTGTTCACGTTGTCCTCATCCTGAGGTGCGGGCGAAGCGAGCCTCGAAGGATGAGCGGGCTCCACCGTGGCCCTTCGAGGCTCGGCGCTGGCGTGCCGAGCACCTCAGGGTGAGGGAATCTACTCCGCCTTCATGCCGGCCTTTTGCACTACCGGTCCCCATTTGGCGATCTCTGCGGCGACGAATTTGCCGAAATCGGCCGAACTCATGTGCACCGGCGCGGCGCCTTCGTTGTCGAGAAATTTCTTGGTCTCCGGCGAATCCAACAGACCGTCGATGGTGTCGTGCAGCTTGTCGACGATCGGCTGCGGCGTGCCGGCCGGCGCCACGATGCCCCACCAATTCGTCGCCACGTAACCGGGGACGCCCGCTTCGGCGATGGTCGGAAGGTCGGGCAGAATAGGGCTGCGCTTTTCGCCGCCGGTCGCCAGCGCCCGCAACTGGCCTGACTGAATGTTCGGCAGCGTCTGCACGATCGAGGAGAACATCACTTGGTCCTCGCCGGCGATCACCGCCAGCATCGCCGGCCCGCCGCCTTTATAGGGTACGTGTACGATGTTGACGCCCGCCAAGAGCTTGAACAATTCGCCGCTCAAATGTTGGAAGCTGCCGATGCCCGCGGATGCGTAGTTGAGAAAGCCCGGCTTGGCCTTGGCCAAGTCGAGCAACTCCTTGACCGAATGCACCGGCACGCTCGGATTGACGCTAAGAACGTTCGTGCCGGTGGCGATGACACTCACCGGAACGAAATCCTTCACCGGGTCATAGGGCTCTTTGTAAAGCCATGCATCGACCGCGTGCGCGATGGAAATGATCAGCAGCGTGTAGCCGTCGGGCGCAGCTTTGGCGGCGAGGTCGGTGCCGACCACGCCGCCTGCGCCGCTGCGGTTGTCGACAAAGACCTGCTTGCCGAGTTTTTCGCCGAGCTGGCTGGCGATGATGCGGCCGACCACGTCATTGCTGCCGCCGGGCGCGAACGGAATGATCAAACGTATGGACCTCGCCGGATAATCTTCCGCATTGGCGGAGACAGCGAACGCGGGAAATGCGGCGAGCGCCAACAGAAGGCCAATCGCGCGTACTGTGCGCGCGTGCAGTTTCATCATGCCATTCATCCCTGAGATTTTCCGTGCGCCTATCGGCCGCAGCCCGCGGGATTGAACACGCGCCGGGTCGACGGCGGATTCTTGAACAGTTTTGAAGCCGGACGGATCGGCCGCGGCGCAAAATTGCCGCCGCAGTTCGGGCACACGCCCTTGAGCCTGTTCTCCACGCAATCGCGGCAGAACGTGCATTCGAAGGTGCATATCATCGCGTCGGTAGCCGTCGGCGGCAAATCCTTATCGCAGCATTCGCAACTTGGGCGCAGTTCAAGCATGAATCGCCTCCTGTCCGCGGCGATCATATCAGCTTTGATGGCTGTGTCTGATGTCGGGAAAGCGCTAAAGCCTGCCATTTTCACGGCGGTCCGCTGCCTTTCACACGGGCCTCGCGGACATGCGTCCAACCCATAGGTGCATCGACGCAAGTGGACGAGCCGGGTCATTGACTTCCAGGTTCGTCTCAGTATTCGTCTCCGACCCAAGCTGTCGGCGTTACAGAAAACGAAGCTAAAGGGAGGACGATGTGAGCTTTTCGCGGGGTCTTTTGTCTTGTAGAGCGGTGGCTGCCACGGGCGCGCTTATTCTGTCGTCGGCGCTGACGCTCGGTGCGGCGAAGGCGCAAGACAAGACCTTTACGATGAAGATCACCACGCCGACCCTGAATGCGGCGCTCGATCAGTACGCCAAGGTCCTCGGCGCTGCCGTGGAGAAGGATTCCGGTGGCCGCATCAAAGTCGAGGTTTATCCGGCAAGTCAGCTGGGCACCATACCGCGGCAGATCGAAGGCACTCAATTCGGCGCCATTCAATGCGCGATCATTCCTCCCGAGTTTTTTGTCGGCATCGATGAGCGGTTCGAAATATTGGCGGCGCCAGGCCTGATCAGTACCATGGCCCAGGGTCAGCACGTCGCTACGGATCCCGACGTGCAGAAATTAGTGCTCGGGCTTGGCGCGGAAAAGGGGCTACATGGTGTTGCAATCGGTCTGGCCGAACCAGCCGAAGTCATTGCCAAGAATCCGCTCCGGCATCTGGCTGATTTCAACGGCAAAAAGCTGCGAATTTTTGCTTCCGAGTTTCAGTCGGCTGCGTTCAAGCGGCTGGGCGCCTCTCCGGTAGCCATGTCGCCGAGCGATGTGTTGCCGGCCATCCAGCAAGGCTCTCTCGATGGTTCGGTTGCCGGCGTAGAGCTTCTCAGCGGCCTGCATTTCTACGACGCGGCGAAATACATCACCCTGACCGACCACGCCGCCATCTTCTACGTCGTGGAGTTCAGCAAGAAGTGGTACGAGTCGCTGCCTGCCGATTTGCAGCAGATTGTCGAACACGACGCCGCCACCATCTCCGTCTCTTTCAATCCGCGCGCCATGGAAATCCTCGAGGCCGCGCGGAAAGTCTGGCTCGGCGCCGGGGGCGAACTGGTTGAGCTGCCGGCGGACGAAAAGGCGCAGATGATCAAGACACTGTCGACCGTCGCCGCCGATGTGTCCAAGGACAAACCGGATTTGGCCGCGGCCTATAAGGTCGTGAGCGACGCCGCGCAGCGTTACAAATAGGGGAGGGGTTGTCCCTTCCCGCTACCCTCGATACCGCAGCGCGTCCACGACCAGCGCGAAAGCGGCCGATGACTGTCGGCGGCTCGGGTACCACAGGTGATATCCGGAAAACGGCGGGCACCAGTCCGCCAGAACGCGCTTGAGCCTGCCCTTGGCGATGTGCGGCTCCACCATACCTTCCGGCACGCAGGCAAGGCCGTATCCTGCCAGCGCCGCGCTCAGCATTTGCGCCGTCGTGTTGAAGATGAACTGACCATCGACGCGTACTTTTATGTCGCGCCCGCCTTTCTGGAATTCCCAGGCGAACAGGCCGCCGTGCGTGGGTAGCCGCAGATTGATGCAGTTGTGTTGGATCAAGTCTTGGGGCCGCTTGGGCTCCGGCCGTTTGCGGAAATACGACGGCGCGCCCACCACCGCCAGGCTGCGGTCCGGGCCGATGCGCACCGCGATCATGTCCTTTGCCACCTGCTCACCGGAACGCACGCCGGCATCGAAGCGTTGCGCGACGATGTCGGCCAGTCCGTAGTCGATGGCGATCTCGATCTTGATGTCCGGATAGTCGCGCAACAGCTTACCCAGCTTTGGCAGCAGGATCGTATCGGCGGCATGTTCGGTCGCGGAGATGCGGATAGTGCCGGCGGGCTTTTCGCTAAGCTCGCCGATGGCTGCAAGTTCGGCCTCGATCTCCTCAAATCGCGGTCCAAGGGTAGCAAGCAGTCGCTCGCCCGCTGCCGTCGGCGCGACGCGGCGCGTGGTGCGGGTCAGCAGGCGAACGCCCAGCCGCGCCTCGAGCGCGCGCATGGTGTGGCTCAGCGCCGATTGCGAAACGCCAATCCTGGCCGCGGCTTTGGTGAAGCTTTGCTCCCGCGCCACGGCAAGGAAAGCCACGAGATCATCGAGGTGGCCGCGTCGCATTTATGGCTCAAACTCATAAGTCCATGCCGATTATAGCGACTAATCGCAAGGTGCGCACGAGCCTAAATCACCCTGTAGGCAGCCGGCCGACGGGATCGACGACCTTGACCCGTCGTCCATTCCTGCAAGTGGGAGGGTGCGGGCACTCGGCCAAAATCGAAGGAAACAGTAATGCCTCACGTCATCGTAAAGCTCTGGACCGGAAAATCGGACCGG